>NZ_KQ557116.1:226120-258673 GCF_001443665.1 endosymbiont of Ridgeia piscesae
CGCACTTCGCTGATTAAGAGTTTCTTCCGCATGTCAGATACAAAGTATATTTTGGCAAGTTCAAAAATAGACTGCCAATACTTTCGGAACGATTAATACTCATGGGATGATATTGCAGAGGCGCTGGAGGCGCGGGGTTTTATCCAAGCCGATGTAGTACTCGGTCCTGAACTCGACTGAAACAAAAAGGGGCAACGGCTTGCTGCCGCGGCCCCTCTCTTCGATATCAAAGTTTCGGAAGGCTTAATTGTCGCCGAACTCGTCCATATCCATCTGCAGCAGGATCGCCTTACGCAGCAACTTCTGCTCGTTCTGCATGGTCCGCTTGATATTGCTGATCTCTTTCTCCAGGTCCTGAATGCGGTAGATCAGTTCTTCGGCATTCATCTCTACATCCGGCGAGATGCTGATACCGCCGCCAGCGACTGCCCGGTTGCCACTGGAGTGTATCTCCGAGACTGACGCGAGTTGTGTCTGATTTGGCTGCTGGTAGCTGACTTCCTGCTGAAGTTCAGTGATCACCGAGTCGATGGCTTTGTCGTCAAGGGTGTGCAGCTCTTCGAGGCAACCGTAGAGCATCAGGCGGTCGCAGATCGAATTGATCCGGCGCGGAACGCCATTGGTGAAGTCGAAGATCTTCTTGAAGACCTCGTCAGTGAGCTCCGGATCATTCTTCCAGCCGACCAGCTGCAGTCGGTGCTTGATGTACTTTTCGGTCTCGTCAGCGCTGAGTGGCTCCAGGTGGTAAGAAGCGATGATGCGCTGACGGAATTGCTCCATGCCGGGGCTTTGCAGGGTGCGCTTGAACTCCTCCTGGCCGAGCAGGAAGGTCTGTACCAGTGCCTTATCAGCAACCTGAAAGTTGGAGAGCATGCGTAGCTCCTCGACAGAGCGGGCCGGCAGGTTCTGTGCCTCGTCCACCACCAGCAGGATCTGCTTGCCCTCAGCATGACGGGTGCGGGCGATCGCCTCCAGATTATGCAACAGGGTGGCCTTGTTGAGCCCCTCGTGGGCCAGGCCGAAGGAGGCGCAGACCATGCGCAGCATATCGTCAGGATCGACCTGGGTGGTGACCAGCTGGGCGGCCATCACATCTTTGTTGGATATCTCTTGGAACAGGTTGCGCACCAAGGTGGTTTTGCCGGTTCCGATACCGCCGGTGATGACGATGAATCCTTCGCCCTGCTCGAGACCGTAGCGCAGGTAGGCCATTGCGCGGTTGTGGCCCTTACTGTTGAAGAAAAACTTGTGGTCTGGGGTGAGTTGAAAGGGCTTGCCTTTCAGCTTGTAGAAATCGTCATACATTAGATCTTGCCCGTATGGTCTCTTTACCGTCCCTTGGAGTGCCCGTTGGCCCGGGTCGGGATCTTAATTCCTAGGCCAGTCATGTAAAGACTTGTCAGGGAACCCCGGCGGCAGCTGCGAAAATCGTGAAATTTCACCGGCTCAATTATGCATAGAAAGGTTTGCTTTGCATACAGCATGAGCCGCAAAGCGTTGATCGGTTCATATCTTGGAAAAAGCGGGGGATTGGCATCGGGCGTTTCCCCCTATTGACGCTGCCAAACCGGCTCAACTATCTTCCATGCCTAATGAACGTCGCATAATTTCAATAACCGAAAAGGAGCGTTTATGTTGCAAATCGGAGAGGTGGCACCGGAGTTTGAATTGCCGGATGCCGATATGTATATGGTTAAATCCACAGACTTTATGGGTAAAAAGAACCTGGTTCTCTACTTCTATCCCAAAGACGACACCACCGGTTGTACCATCGAGGCGGTGGAACTTTCGGACCTGGTTGAGACGTTTGAGCAGTCCGATACACAGATTTTTGGGGTGAGTCGGGACAATTGCGTCAGCCATGCGGCGTTTCGTGACAAACATGGTCTGACGGTGCGCCTGCTGGCCGATCCAGATGGCGAGGCGTGTGAGGCCTATGGAGTTTGGCAGGAGCGAGAGGCGCACGGAGAAAAGCGCATGGGAATCGTGCGCTCGACCTTCATCATCGATAAGCATGGAGTACTCCGGCATGCGCTCTATGATGTCAAGCCCAAGGGGCATGCCGCGGAGGTGCTGCAGCTGGTGCAGCAGCTCTGAGTCAGACAATCTTGGGATGAGGGATTGAAACTACGTACCCAACTGCTGCTGTTTCTGTTTCTCTACGGGTTCATCCCGCTCATTGCTATGGTGGCGATCAACCTTCCGTTCGTGCTCGATCGGATGGAGCTGTTCTACCATAAGGCGCACCTGCAAAACTTGCGCGCCGATTTCAAGGATCTGGACGAGCATCTGGCCAGCCGCCATGTGATCCTGCGCCTGCTGGCGAAACTCCCCGAGCCGGGCACGATTCTGGAACGGCAGCCTGAGAAGTCGTCGGCGGAGATCGATGCTGCCCGGCTGCGCTATACCGGCTGGATCAATGAGACCCTGCGCGGCCAGCTCGATATCGTGCAGATTCTCTTCATCGATAATCAGGGGCGGCCGCGCTTTTGGCTGGAGCGGGATTCTCGTGACCAGCAGTGGAAGCCAACCGTCAAAAAACCTGAACTGCCCTCAAAGGCACTGTTTCAGGCGAGTATCAGGCGGGAATTTGGTTTCGTCGGAGTGAGCCAGATTCGCCTCAATCAGCGCACTAACGACCCGCGTCGGCTGATGACGCTGACCCTGATCAGCCCGGTGTTCGAGCGGGCCAAGCCGGGTGGGCCGATCGGAGCGGTGGCGATCAGCATCGACGTCGGCGGCATGGCTCAAGCCTACCGGGACACCCTGTGGGTCACCAACAACGGCGCCTACTTTGAAGAGCGTCTCAAGGGCGACACTCGGCCGCTTGCGTTTGCGGATTTTCAGGGGCTGGAGGAGATATTCAGGCAGGGTAGCCTGGCGCTCTGGAAAGGAGATAAGCAGCAGGTGATCTGGGTGCCCCTGTTTATGACCGAAGAGTCTGGCCCGCTCTGGGTGGGGCGTTCGGTGGACCCCTCTCCGCTGGCCGAGTTTCGTACCAGCCTCTCGTTGCGGGTGATCTTGATCGTGTTGGTGGCGTTGATCATCGTCCTGCTCTCATCGCGCTGGATTGCCCAGCAGATCGCCCATTTCAGCGAAACCTTGGCCGATGGCATCGGGCGGGTGCTGAAATCGGATCAACCGGTGGCGTTCCATTGGCGTGGCCCGCGGGAGATCGAAGAGCTAGGCGAAAAGCTCACCGCCCTGGCCGAGACTCATGCGCATCACACCCAGGCCCAACGAGAGCATGCCCGTCAGCTGGAGGAGTCGAACCGCTACAAATCAGAGTTCCTGGCGAATGTGAGCCATGAGCTGCGCACCCCGTTGAATTCGATCCTGCTGCTGTCGAAGATGCTGAGGGAGGAGGGGGACAATCTGGGCGAGCAGCAGTGCAAGCAGCTAAAGGTGATCCACGAGGCCGGCAGCGATCTGAAGGCGCTGATCGACAACATCCTCGATCTCTCGCGTATCGAGGCCGGGCAGGCTGGCCTTGTCCTTGATCAGATTGATATCAGGCGCATGGTAGAGGAGCTGCTGGAGCTGGTGCAGCCCCAGTTCGAGGCTAAGGAACTCTATCTGAAGGCGGAATTTGATCCGCAGCTGCCGGATGGCTTTCTCTCCGATCAGGAGAAGGTGCGGCAGATATTGAAGAACTTCCTCTCCAACTCGGTCAAGTTTACCGCAGAAGGCGGCGCAATCCTGCATGTCTATCGAGACCTGGACTCCGCCTGTTGTCCGCTCTGTTTTGCGCTGCAGGATAGCGGTATCGGCATCCCGCAGGAGAAGCACGAACTGATCTTCGAAGCCTTCAAGCAGGCGGATGGCTCCACCAATCGGCGCTTTGGCGGTACCGGGCTGGGGCTCAGCATCAGCCGTCAGCTAGCGCAGCTGCTGGGAGGCGAGATTAGGCTGCAGAGCCAAGAGCAGCAGGGCGCGCGATTCACTCTCTGTCTGCCGCTGCAGCCGCCGGCTGATGCTGCGATAGAGCCGCCGCCGGAACAGCCCTCTCTGCTTACCGTCAGTCGGCCGCGATCGCAGCCGGAAGAGCCGCCTGTGGATGCGTTCACGGGGGGGCGTCTGCTGTTGGTCGACAACAATCTGAACAACCTGCTGGCCCTGACGCCGCTGCTCGAGGGCTGGGGTCTGGAGGTGACTGCTGCGGGGGATGGCGACGAGGTGCTGGAGACGCTGAATGAAGAGAGTGACTTCGCCATCACCCTGGTAGATACCATGATGCTGGGTATGGATGGCTATGATACGATCCGCCGTATCCGCGAAGAGGCGCGCTTCAATGCCATGGCGATCATCGCGCTCACTGCAGACACTACGGCTGAAGATCGGGAGCGTTGTCTCGAAGTGGGGGCTGATGATTTCATCTCCAAACCGATCGAGATGGAGGAGTTGAAAACAGTGATCGAGCGGCACCTGCCCGCATGACCATTGAGACAAGCTGACGGACCGCCAGGAGCAGATGAAGCGCTACACCGGATTCAAGTTACTGATCGTTGACGATCACGAGCACAACCTTTTTACCCTGCGGACCCTAATCGAACGCCATATGGATGTGCAGGTGTTCGAGGCGGATTCCGGCCAGCAGGCGATCGACATCGCACTGCATGAGCCGGCTATCGACCTGAT
Organism: endosymbiont of Ridgeia piscesae; assembly: GCF_001443665.1. Classification (NCBI taxonomy): domain Bacteria; kingdom Pseudomonadati; phylum Pseudomonadota; class Gammaproteobacteria; species endosymbiont of Ridgeia piscesae. Next base: position 230,759 of record NZ_KQ557116.1, read on the forward strand.
CATCCTCGATGTGCAGATGCCGGGGATGGATGGTTTCCAGACTGCCTCGATGCTGAAGATCCGCAGCAAGACCAAAGATATCCCGATCATCTTTCTCACCGCGGCGTTCAAGACCGAGGCGTTCCAGCAGAAGGGTTACGAGGTCGGCGCGGTGGACTATCTGCTCAAGCCGATCGATGATAATCAGTTGATCAACAAGATCAGCACCTACTTCCGCTTGATCGAGAAGGAGCGTGGCCTCAACCGGGTGCTCGAGCAGAAGGTAAAAGAGCGCACCGCGGAGTTGGCGGCAGCGAAGCGCCATCTGGAGAATATCCTCACCCATATGGGCGAGGCGCTGCTGCTGCTCAATCCGGAGGGAGAGATCGAATCGGTAAACCCTGCCGCCTGTGAGATGCTGAGCTATCCTGAAGATGATCTGGTTGGCATGACTATCGCTGATATCTTCGAGGAGGAGGAGCAGGAGCAGGCGGGAGCCTTCTTCGGCACCTGGCTTGAGGCCCTGATCCGGACCGGAGCGTTGAGCCGCATCGAGGCGCGGTTCATCGCCAAGGATGGTCGGCGGGTGCCGATACTGTTCTCCCGCACCGCAGTGAAGGATGAGGCGGGGGAACTTCAGCATATCATCTGCATTGCAAAAGATATGACTGGATATGTACGTGAAGAGGATGCAGTTGATTCAGCATCCTGAGGAGTGTGTCATGAGTGAACCAACAGACCCGGAAATCCAAGGTGAAGATACCGTACTAACGGCCAATGCATTGAAGGCGATGGCGCATCCACTGCGCTGGAAGATCCTCTGTTCGTTGGGCGACAGTGAATTGTCTGTCGGTGAGATCGTGGAGCGTACCGGTACCTCACAGAGCAACATCTCCCAGCACCTGGAGCAGCTGCGTAACAAGAACATTGTGGTCTCTCGCAAGGAGGCAAACCGGATCTTCTACCGTATCCGCAACCATCAGTTACTCGACCTGATCGGCACCATGCGCAATGTGCTCTGCCCTGCCAATCTTGATGACCGCTATCCGAGGTAGAAACGATGGATGAAGCGCTGATCGATTTGCAGACTCGTGTGGCCTTTCAGGAAGAGAGCATCCAGGCACTGAATCGTGCGCTGCTGGATCAGCAGCAGGTCATCAATGCGCTGCAGGCGGAGCTGGAGACCGTGCACCAACGACTGCGTGCGCTCACGCCATCGCCACTGGAAAGTGATGCGGTGGAGCCGCCTCCGCCGCACTATTGAGAACGGCTCACTCCGATCGACATAAAATAAAAGGGCAATCTTCAGCCAAGCTCTTTCAGGGCGTGGTTAAGCTTCTGTTCAATCGCCCTTTTCAATTTTAGCAGGGTCACGGTGGCTGGTGCCTCATCCTGGCGCATGCTGCTGATCCTGAGCGAGGTCAGATAGATTGGATAGCGCTTGTTGCCTGCCCGTAGTCCCTGCAGAAAACCTGCGGTGGCGCTGTAGATCATCTCACCATACTCAAGCCGGCTGAACTCACGATCACCACATACCAGAGCCACCGGCATGGCGTCGGATGCTAGGGAGTCGGTGACCAGGGTCAGCTCCATGTAGTCGTCCGGACCGTTCAGCGGTACTCGGCGCCGTTCTATGCTCCAGTCGCCGGACGGCGCTTGTTTCAGCTCGTAAAACTCGGTCTCAGCGAGCAGGTTGCCCGCCCCCCCTGGCAGCATCAGTCGCAGCTGTTGCAGGCTGTTCAGAAACCGCCGCTGCTGCAGCATCATGAAGCGTGGGCTGTCCATCAGCATCGACTGGCGGAACAGCGCACCCTGTTCATCCAGCAGGTAGATCTGCACCGACTCCCGTTGTACATGAAAAAACAGCTGGATGAGATCTGGCTTATTGTGCCGATAGAGGGCCGGGTAGGGAGTCTGGTGCAGGATGCGGGGGTCGATCTGCAGAGGCTGAAACACATGCTGTGGTATTTCCAGCGCCTGCAGAAAACGTTCGAAGGAGTCGAGGTTACGCCACTGAAAGCCTTGCTCTTTCTGCTGGATTAGATAGAACGCTTCACTGATGCGAAAGGCGTAACGACCGCCGTGGCCCGGTTGCTGGTTGAAATAACCCAGGATGTGGCGATACAGTCCGGCCAGTCGCTGTGCTACCTGTGGGCCCTTGCTGGCAGCGTGGCTGAATGCTTCGATGCGCGCCAGGGCTGGCATTTGGCTTGGCTGCTGCTGCATTGTCAGCAACTGACAGAGAGAGTCGAGCAGACCTTCCGGCCCCTCCCGGTGCAGCACCAGCCGCTCGCCCCAGCTGGTTACCACCAGCTCTTCCATATTGATCAATAGGTTGGCACGGGCTGAACCGTAGCTGAGTGGATCGTAGCGGTCGCTGGTGAGCTGTTTTCCTTCAGCGGAGAGGTGCTGCATCGGATCCTGGCCGAGATTGACGAACAGCGCGATTAGGGTGGGATAGGCGGGGCCTGCGAGCTGGTCAATCGTCACATGTGCGCTCTTGTGCTGCGGGAAGAGGTGCTGGAGATCATAAAAGATGGCGTTCAGTTCGTGGCGTTTGATCGGGCCGTGGCTGGGAAATAGATGGATCAAGGTGGCGCTTCCCCAGACCTGGTTGAGCAGGCACCAGAGCAGCATCTCTACCAGATTGAGGGTGACCTTGATCGGCTGCTGTTGATCGGCCTGTTCGACCTTACCGCGGAACAGCATCCAGCTGAGGGTGCCGGCCTTCGAGGGGCTGTGGTGGAGTGATAGCTCACTCTCCGTAAGATTCTTTGAGATGCCGGGATTGATGCTGTCGATCTTGCCGGGGCGGTGGTCCAGTGCAGTGTAGAGCTTGCGTCCGAGCAGGTTGAGCTCCATCGGGTCGATGGTGCTGGTTTGGGCATGGGTGCGGGCAAAGTCGGTAAGCAGGCGGTAGCTGCGCGAGAGCACGCTGACCATCACGTTGCGTTCACGGATTACCCGGTCGATCTTCCACTCTGGACGGGTATCAAGCATCTGCAGCTGAGTCTGGCTCCAGCCCCACTCCCGGGTCAGCTTGAGCAGCTCGCGGGTGCGCCAGTGATGATGTGTCGAGAGGCGACTGAGCGGCTGGTCGACTTTGAAGTAGAGACAACGCCGGGCCAGCTCAAGGCGCTCCTGGTCCTGCAATTGTGTCAGGTACTCTTCCACCTGACGATACATCAGGATATAGGCATCGAGCTGGTTAAGATCGGTCTCACCGGCGTAGATAGCGCGTTTGGTCTGCAGGGCAAGCCACGGGGTGTCAGGGTAGTGCTTGCTGTAGGCCTCCATCAGGAAGATCTTGAGGATCGATTTGTAGGGTGAGTCGATGCCCTTGTAGAGCTGCCAGAGTGCGGCGCCAAAAAATTCCCCGGCAGGGACCTGATCGAGGCCGCCCAGATCGAGTAGGTCACTGGGCTCGACAAAACGCTTTGCCAGCAGGTTTTCAGTGTAGCGCTGATAGTCCTGCTCCTTATCGGGGGGCACCAGCCACCAGAGGGGGGGGAGGCCGGCCAGCATTACCGCACTGCGATAGAACTCCTCCAGCAGCAGGCTGTGTTGGGTGCTGCCGCTGCTCTCGGCATCGAGTTTGGTGGCCTCCCGGCGGCGAAACCGCTCTGGATCGACGAGGAAGATGTGCAGTTCGATACCGAGTGCATCGGCCTCCTGTTCGATCGCATTGATCTTTTTTTGCAGATTCTGGCGTTGCTTCTCCGAGAGGTTCGGGGCATGACAGAGCCAGAGATCGAAGTCGCTGCCAGACGATTGGCCGATGGTGCCGATGCTGCCCATCAGGTAGAGGCCGAGGATGTGAAACACTCGGTGGGCGCGTTTTTTGTAATCGAAGCTGCGATTCAGGTGGTGGGCTGCCTCCAAAGCCTTACGGGAGGGGCTGAAGTCAGGGATGCCGGCCGGCACCTTGCTGTTGATATAGCCTGGCAGTACCGGATGGTTGATGTGAAACAGCAGCGGCAACAGCTGCAGCAGATCCTGTTGCGTGGGTCTTAGCTCCCCCAGGATGCGCCGCAGCCGCTCCCGGTGGAGTCGCTGGAAGCGCAGCCGGATGATCTTCAGATCTTTGCGGCTGATTCCCTCATCAAAACTAATGGCGCGCGATTCAGGCATCGCTCTAGCTGGTGGTATCCTCAAGCTGTTGCTGAGCGGAATCGATCAGGCGTTGCGGATCGAAGCCCTTCTCCCAATGGGCGAGTCCGTAGCGGATCAGTGGCGGTGGCGTCTCATCGGGCAGGCTGAGCGCACCCTCGTGACACTCCTGCACGATCTTTTCGAGCAGCACCCCGGCATCGGCCAGGCTGGTCTCCGGTAGCACCAGCATAAATAGATTGCTCTGGTAGCGGCCGATGGTGTCGGCCCAGCGCAGTCGGTCACGTAGGTAGTGCGCAAAGGTAAGAATGAGCGGCTCGGGTACGGGCTCTTCGGGGGCGTTGGGGATGCTGATCTCCACTATCCCCAGGGTCAGCGGATTGCCGTAGCGGCGGCTGCGTGTCACTTGCACACCCAGTGCCTGCAGGGTAGCCTTGCGGTTGGAGAGACCGGTCAGCTCATCGGTGATGGTCAGCTCCTCCACCTGACTCTTCAGCACGTCGCGTTCAAGCTGGGTGCTGATCTGGCTGCTGATGTCCTGATAGTAGTGAATGCGCAGAGGGCCGGGTTTCGAGTCGTCGATCTCGCGGATCTCCCGGCGGAACCAGCGTTCGCCATCGCCATTGATGGAGGTGTGGAGCATGTCGCTCTCATCGAATAGGGGGTGCAGCCCTTCCGGCAGGGTCTGTTTATCTTTGCCGATCAGCTCGGCCGAGTCGAGATGGAGCATCTGCTCCAGGGCCGGGTTGAGCCAGCAGATGCGGGAGTCTTGGTCGAAAGCCAGCATGCCGGTGGGGCAGGCTTCGAAAAACGCTTTACTGAAGTTGATCAGATCACTCATGACCGGAGTTCCAGATTCAATTTTAATGCCCGGGCCAGCGCGACGGAGCGGCTGACGTTATGCGACCGCAGCAATTGGGCTGCGGCAATCTACGCAGCAGTTAGCGACAGGGGAAAAAAAATCTTTAGGGGAAATCCCGGATCATTGGCGTGAAAAATGTGCTGAAGCCGGAGTGAGGAAAACCTCATATCACTCATATTCAGAGGCGCGACGGGCATCACCATAGACTTTGTCTACGGGATAGCGGGCCTCGTTGATCTCGATCTTGCGCTGGGCGACCTCGATCAGGTCGATATCGAGCCGTTCTGCGCAGCGGATCAGGTAGATGAAGATGTCTGCCATCTCCAGCGCCACGGCATCGTGTTTGTCTGGCGGCAGCTGATAGCTCTGCTCCTCGCTGAGCCACTGGAAATGTTCGACCAGCTCGGCGCACTCGGCGATCAGCGCCATCGAGAGATTTTTCGGCGAGTGGAACTGCTCCCAGTTGCGTGTCTGGGCAAACGTCTTGAGGTGCTGGTTGAGCTGCGCCAGGCTGTCAGTCTGCGGTGTGGGCTCGCTGCTCATTGGTTGATCCGCTCCCTTGCTCTGCCGATCGCCGCTCGTACCTGGCTCGGCGCGGTGCCACCGATGTGGTTGCGGGCGGCCACTGACCCCTCCAGGGTGAGCACCTTGAAGACATCCTCCTCGATGTCTGCGGAGAAGCCCTGTAGCTCCTCAAGGCTCATCGCTGAGAGGTCGCGCCCCTCGGCCACCCCGAAGGCGACGGCGCGTCCCACTACGTCGTGAGCATCACGGAACGCCATCCCCTTGCCCACCAGGTAGTCGGCCAGGTCGGTGGCGGTGGCGAAGCCTTTCATCGCCGCCTCGCGCATGTTTTGCTTGCGGCAGGTGACACCGGGCATCATCTCGGCGAACACCTTGAGCGAGCCCTGCAGGTTGTCGACGGTATCGAACAGCGGCTCTTTATCCTCCTGATTGTCCTTGTTGTAGGCTAGCGGCTGTCCCTTCATCAGAGTCAGCAGGCCGATCAGGTGGCCAAAGATGCGCCCGCTCTTGCCACGGATCAGCTCCGGTACGTCCGGGTTCTTCTTCTGCGGCATGATCGAAGAGCCGGTGCAAAAGCTGTCGGAGAGCTCTATGAAGGCGAACTGGGCTGAAGACCAGATGATTAGCTCCTCGGAGAAGCGCGAGAGGTGCATCATCAGGATGCTGGCGTCGGCGCTGAATTCGATGGCGAAGTCCCGGTCCGAGACCGAGTCCAGCGAGTTCTCGCTGGGGCGCTCGAAGCCGAGCAGATCGGCGGTGTAGTGGCGGTCGATGGGGTAGCTAGTACCGGCCAGGGCGGCGGCCCCCAGGGGCATCACGTTGAGCCGCCGGTTGCAGTCGGCGAAGCGCTCCCGGTCGCGCTCCAGCATCTCGAACCAGGCCATCATGTGGTGACCAAAGGTGATGGGCTGGGCAGTCTGCAGATGGGTGAAGCCGGGCAGGATAGTCTCCGCCTCGCGCTCGGCCAGGTCGAGCAGCGCCTGCTGCAGACGCAGGATGCCGTCGCGGATCACTTCGATCTCATCGCGCAGCCAGAGGCGGATGTCGGTGGCGATCTGGTCGTTGCGGGAGCGGCCGGTGTGCAACTTCTTGCCGGCGTCGCCGATCTCGGCGGTCAGCGCCGCCTCGATGTTCATGTGCACATCCTCCTGGGCGATCGACCAGTCGAACTCGCTAGCAGCGATGCGCTCGCGGATCTGCTCCAGTCCCTGGATGATGGCGTCCCGTTCGGCTTCGCTCAGTATGCCCTGTTTTGCCAACATGGTGGCGTGGGCGATGGAGCCCTCGATATCATGCCGGTAGAGACGCTGGTCGAACTCGACCGAGGCGGTGAAGGCCTCGACAAAGGCGTCGGTGGGGGCGCTGAGGCGGGCGGAGGAGAGTTTTGCGGAGGCGCTGTTGTCGCTCATCTGGGGCTATCCTAATAACGGGCCGGAAGCGCACCATTATACAGGCGAATGTTCCATGCATCAGGTGGAAAGGCGTGACGAATCGAAGCGGCAGGGCACAAGCGATAGCGGCTGTTTTCTGCCCAACTTCTGCTCGATCCGGGCGGTATTCGGGGCGGTGGTCACTGCCGAGCTACTGGCGCTGCTACTGGTGCTGGCGTCAGCGACGCCGCTAGCGCGGTTCTGGACCGAGCTGAGCAGCCTCTCGCTGGTGGTGCAGTGGATCGCCCTGAGCAGTGCGCTGCTGCTCTGCTTGCTGCGCCCCCTGCTGTGCCGGTTTGGCAACCGGGTGGCGGGGGTGTCGGCCTGGCTGTTGCTGCTGCTGACAACCCTGCTGGCCTGCGAGGCGGCGCGAATGCTGACCAGCGCCAGCTACCGCCCCTTCGACGGTGCCGACTGGGAGGCGCTACTGCGCTATCTGGGGATCGCCGCTATCGTTGGCCTGCTGCTGTTGCGCTATCTCTATCTGCAGTTTCTCTGGCGTCGGCAGCAGCAGGCGGAGAGCGCGGCGCGGCTGCAGGCGTTGCAGTCGCGGATTCGTCCCCACTTCCTGTTTAACAGCATGAATACGGTGGCTAGCTTGACCCGCACCGACCCGGTCCTGGCTGAACGGGTAGTGGAGGATCTGGCGGATCTGTTCCGCGCCGCCTTCGGCGATGCACAGCGTGACTCGACCCTGGGGCGTGAGCTGGAGCTGGCGCGTCACTATCTGAATGTGGAGCGCCTGCGCCTGGGTGAGCGGCTGCAGCTGGAGTGGGATCTGCAGGATCTGCCTGAAGCGGCGACCCTGCCGGCGCTGACCCTGCAGCCGCTGATCGAAAACGCGGTCTACCACGGCATCGAACCTGCGCCCGAGGGGGGGCGTATCGAGATCGTTGGCCGCTACCGGCACCGACGCATCAACCTTAGTATCCGCAATAGTCTGCCGCCGGAGAGCGCGGAGAAGGTGCGTGAAGGCAACCGGCTGGCGCTGGAGAATATTCGCCAACGGTTGGCGGCTCGCTTCGATACTGAGGCGAGTCTGATTCATTCTAAGGTGGATGGGATGTATCAGGTGCGGTTGGTGATCCCCTACCCTTGGAGTGAGACATGAATATCCTGCTGGTGGACGATGAGCCCCTCGCCCGGGAGCGGTTGACGGCGCTGCTGGTCGAGCTGGGTGGCGATTACCGGGTAGTGGCGATGGCGGCAAATGGCGAACAGGCGCTGCAGCTGTGTGACGAACTGCAGGTGGATCTGCTGCTGCTCGACATCCGCATGCCAGGCATCGATGGCCTGACAGTGGCGGCACGATTGGCTGAGATGGCGACGCCGCCGGCGGTGATCTTCACCACCGCCTATGATGAGCACGCGCTGCAGGCGTTTGAGCAGAATGCGGTGGGCTACCTGCTGAAACCGGTGCGCAAACAGCGCCTGCAGCAGGCGCTTGAGCAGGCGCAGCGGCTGACCCGACCGCAGCTGGTGGCGCTGAGCGTGGTACAGGCGTCAAGCGCCCCGCCGCTGCGCTCCAGCTATCGGGGCGGGCTCGAGACCCTGCCGATCGAGGCGGTGATCTATCTCAAGGCCGAGGCCAAATACGTAGTGGCCCGCCATGCGGGTGGCGAGCTACTGCTGGAGGAGTCCCTGAAGAGCCTGGAGGGGCGTTATCCCGAACAGCTGTTGCGCATTCATCGTAACGCCCTGGTCGCCCGGCAGCGGCTGGTGGCGCTGGAGCGAGGGACGAATGGCGGTGCTTGGGTGCGTCTGCAGGGGTGTGAGGAGCGGCTGGAGGCGAGCCGCCGCCATTTGCCGGAGATACGGCGCTGGTTGAGCCGGTGAGAGCAGGTTTGGGCTTGTGGGGGTGTCAGGAATGCTCGCTCTGCAATCTTGTATAGGCGCCTGACTCGGATATAGGAAAGTTTTTGCGTTAGTCGATGTTGTAATGCCTGTGGTTAACAAAACCCTTGGCGCAAATACTAGAATTCATAGTGCAGGAAGGGAGTTCCGAGGCCTTATTCGTAGGGATGAATACCCACCTGTCAAATGTGGGGGTGTGCGATGTTTAGACAAACACGCTTGAGTGCGCCGACCCCGTCTTTCAAATGGAGCCTGATCTTCGCGGTGTTGGCAGGGTGCCTGTTCGTAGCATCGGCGCTAGCGGGTACGCTCGTCGTCGAGAGTAGCAGTGACTGGAAGTCCTTTAACGCAGTGGCTGATCCAGGAGTCTGCCCTGGGGTCATAGATTCAGCGGGTCCAGCATGGACCCAAGCTGGCTTCGATGATAGTGGTTGGCGCAACGCCAAGGCACCAACAGAGTTTTATCCCTGGTATGGTAATCCGCCTGGACCTGAGTTGGAGGTCTTTATGTGGGACTGCCCCCAGGGATGCACTTCGTATAACAATGGTCCGGATGAGGCATTCTTCCGTTATCAGTTCAGCCTCGACAGGCCGCTGCTTGCGGCAACAGTTAAATTCGATGTGAATGACGAGTTCCAGCTCTATATCAACGGTACGCTGGCCTATATCGACCTTACCGGTGGTGCAAATCAGACTGGCTGGATTGATGTCACTTCCTATCTGAATCAGGGGGAGAATACTCTCGCCATGCGGGCCTGGGATGGTGACATGTGCAGCGTATTCGATCGGGGAGTGGCTGAGGCCGCAATTAAGTTGCAGATTGAGACCGATGACACGATCTATGTCGAAATCGACATCAAGCCGGGTAGTGAGGTCAACAGCATCAATCTGGGTTCATCGGGCGTAGTGCCGGTGGCGATCCTCAGCTCGCCTGAGTTTGATGCTACCACAGTCGTGCCTGAGAGCATCGAGCTGGCTGGTGCCCAGGTGAAGATGGCGGGTAAGAGCGGTAAGTACCTCTGTCACCAAGATGATGTCAACGGTGATCAGTTGATCGATCTGGTCTGCCAAGTCTACACCACCCAGTTCATGATCGAGCCGGGTGAGGCAAGCGCGGTACTGGAGGCCGAGACCGAAGATGGCATGATGGTTCGCGGCGAAGATGGCGTGCGAATTGTGCCCGACCACTAGGCATAAGAGACTGCCGATATCCCCTGTTGTCGAGCAGGGGGTGTCGGCTATTTGAACGCGAGACTGGCCTGTCCAGAATGGCGCTCAGTGACGGAGTGTTCCCGCACCCGATCCGCCCTCATCGCGCCAACATACCCTCCTTCAGGCCCTTGTCCGCGGGCTCATTTCCCAACCAAATTTTCAGCCAGGCGACATGGAAATCTGCGCCCTTGATGGTGGCCTTGAGCTGACCGCGAATCCATATCTCGGTGCCACGCCCTGGGATGTAGTCGAGATGGATCTCATCCCCCTCATCGACGCCACTGAAGGCGGCATTGAAGGCATCGATGCGCGGCTGCAGGGTGGTCAGTTCGGTGTTGTCGAGGTTCTTTCTGAATCCCTTGTTCCAGCCATCGACCAGCTTTTCTCTATCCAGGTGATCGTAGAGAAAGTGCATGCTGACCCTTTTTGGTCCAGACATCGGGTAGATGGTCTCAGGATCGGTCGATTTTTGGGGCAAATAGAGGGCGCCCACATAGATCTTGAAAAAGAACTTTGTCCGGATGCCGGCGCCATTCAGCACCAGTGACTTCCCAGCAACTGTGGTTGTCTCAGCAACCGGCACGCCGGCTATTTCACGGGCAAAAAGCGAGGGTGCCAGCAGTAGCGTGGACAAAGCAATAAGAAGCACACGAATCATGACCTGGCCTTTGTATAAAGGACGCGATCGTCCAATTGGTAGAAGGTAACGGGCCTGAGTCAGGAGGAGTGCGGTAAGATTCGCCGTTGTCGAGATAGCAAATTCATACCCAAGAACTCAGGCTACTGGAATACTAGCACGGTGCTGCATTTTAACCGGCTATTGAAAAAGGCTTCTCTGGTGCTGCTCTGTTCGCTGCTGCAGGCCTGCCTGCCGTTGCGTCAGTCACAACTCCCGGCCCAACAGACGCCTTCCCCACCCCTGTCATCAGGCGCAACGCGAATCACCGCTCCAGCAGCCAGCTCGATGCTTGCACAGGGCTGTTTTGGTTGTCATGGCCCGCAGGGCGCATCGTCAGGCCCGGCCACCCCAAATATCGCCGGCCTGCCGGCAGATTACTTCATCAAAGTAATGCGGGCCTATCAGCAGGGGGAGCGCATTGCCACCGTCATGGGCCGTATCGCCAGAGGCTATTCGAGCCAAGAGATCGCACGCATGGCTGGCTACTTTGCCGCCCTGCCCCGGCGTTCGACCCGCCTACAGGGGGTGGATTGGGTTGCAGTACGCTTCGGTCAGCGGCTGCACTCGCGCTACTGTGGAGAGTGTCACGATTCGCAGGACAAGGGCGCGCCACGCCTGCAGGGTCAGCACTCGGCCTATCTGCGCTGGACCCTGCATGACTATGTGCTGGGCGCCAACCGTACCGGCAACGGCATGCAGCGTCAGCTGACCCGGCTGATCCGGGCCGAGGGGAAGGCAGGACTGGAGGCGCTGCTCGCCTACTATTCGGCGGATCTCTCCATACCGGAGGCTTCGCTTAGCCGATAGGCGTGAGAAATTGCCTCCAGCATAGGCAGGCTTTAGCATAGTGGCCCAGCACGGCGCCCCTTCCGTCGCTGCCTGCGGGCTGGGATGGGGGCGAAGGCGCCGAGAATATGAATCTTGCAAGGCCCATCTCCTAATGTCCGACAATAGAATCCGCATCGCTACCCGAAAATCCCCTCTCGCCATGTGGCAGGCAGAACATGTCGCCGCCGAATTGAAGCGGGCGCATCCCGGATTGGAGGTGGAGCTGCTGGGTATGAGTACCCAGGGCGACAAGATCCTCGATACGCCGCTGGCGAAGATCGGTGGCAAGGGGCTGTTCGTTAAGGAGCTGGAACAGGCCATGCTGGAAGGGCGCGCCGATATCGCGGTGCACTCGATGAAAGATGTGCCGGCTGAGCTGCCGGAGGGGCTGCACCTGTCGGTGATCATGCAGCGGGAGGATCCGCGTGATGCCTTTGTCTCGAACCAATACTCCAGCTTCGAGAGCCTGCCCGAAGGCGCGCGCGTCGGTACCTCCAGCCTGCGCCGCCAGTGCCAGTTGGCCGAGGCGCGCCCCGATCTGCAGATCAAGCCCCTGCGGGGCAACGTCAATACCCGTCTGCGCAAGCTTGATGAGGGCGAATACAATGCGATTATCCTCGCCTCCGCCGGTCTCAAACGGCTCGGCTTTGAACCGCGCATCACCGCCTTCATCGCTCCTGAGCAGAGCCTGCCGGCGATCGGCCAGGGTGCGATCGGCATCGAGTGCCGCAGCGACGACGCACAGGTCAATGCCCTGATTGCGCCGCTGCATCATGTTGACACCGCTGCCTGCGTGCATGCCGAGCGGGCCATGAACAATCGCCTGATGGGTGGTTGTCAGGTGCCGATTGCCGGTTACGCGATGCTGGAAGCCGGCAACCTCTGGCTGCGTGGTCTGGTGGGCGAGATCGACGGTAGCCGGATCCTGCGTGGCGAGGCTGAAGGGACGCCGGATGAGGCGGAGTCCCTTGGTGTCGGTTTGGCCGAGCGCCTGCTGGAGTGGGGCGCTGACGAGATCCTGTCGACACTCTATGCCGACTGAGTCCGACAGCGCTTGTGATTTGCAGGGTGTCGGGGTATTGGTGACACGGGCGGCCCACCAGGCTGAGCCGCTCTGCCGGGCGATCGAAGCGCACGGTGGGCGGGTGGTTCGCTTCCCGGCGCTGGCGGTTGAGCCGGCCGGGGGGGCGGCAGAGCTGCGGGCCAGTCTGGCAGTGCTGCAGCAAGGGGCGCTGCTAGTCTTCGTCAGCCCAAACGCCGTCGAGTATGGCTTGAAGTTGCTGCCACGGGATAAGCCAGCAGTTCAGTTGGCAGCGGTGGGTCGGGCCACCGCCAAAGCCCTGGAGCAGGCCGGCTGGCCGGTCGACATCCTGCCGCAGTCGGGCTTTGACAGCGAGGGGCTGCTGGTCAGCGAGGCCCTGCAACAGGTTGCAGGGCGGCAGGTTTTGATCTTCCGTGGTGAGGGGGGCCGCGCCCTGCTGGGCGATACCCTGATCGAACGGGGAGCGCAGCTGAGCTACGTCGAGGTCTACCGGCGGGTCTGTCCGCAACTTGACGTTGGCCCGCTGTTGCAGCGTTGGCCGACAGAGGTGCAGCTGGTCACCGCGACCAGCAATGCGGTGCTGGAGAATCTGCTGCAGATGCTGGGGCCGGCTGCACAGCCGATGCTGCTGGCCACCCCCTTGCTGGTGATCAGTCGGCGCATGCGGGAACGGGCGCAGCAGTTGGGATTCAGACAGATCCTGTTGGCGCAAGGCGCCGACGAACAATCGATTATGGAGCGGCTCTGCAGTTGGATGGCACAGAGCAACCACTGGCAAAGCACAATAGATGATGGATGAAGAGTCGATGACAGAGCAGGATAAGCGCGAACAGTCCGGGTTGGAACAGGAGCCGGAACAAGCGAAGCAGCCGGCGCCTGAAAGGGCCAGCGAAACCGTAGGCGAGGAGCCGCCAGTCCAGTCTGCCGAGAAACAGTCGGCCTCCCGCCTGCCTTTGGTGCTGGCAGTGATCGCCCTGCTGGCGGTGCTGGTCGGATTGTTGATGGGCCAGCGCTACTGGGAAGGGATGCAGCAGTCATTGTTTCAGGTTCAGGCTGAGCTGAAGCAGACGAGTCAGGAACAGAGCCGCATGAGTGAGCTGTTGCAGCAGACCGCCCGGGAGTACCAGTCCCAGCAGGCGCAGATCGAGTCGCAGCAGCAGGCGCTGGCCAGTCAGCGCCAGGCGTTACTGGCCCAAGTAGAGAAGATGGAGCTGGAGCGCCAGTTGCTGCAACAGCGGGGTCAGCAGCTCGACAGCTCGCTGCAGGAGATGCGCAATCGGCTCGGCAGTAACAGCAATCGTTGGCGGGTGGCGGAAGCGGAGTATCTGATGCGCCTGGCCAATCATCGCCTCTCCCTCAGCAGTGACCTGAAGAGCGCAGCGGCAGCGCTGCAGGCGGCGGATACGCGGCTGCGCGATACTCTTGATCCCGGCTGGAACGGGGTGCGGGATATTTTGGCCCAGGAGATCAGCACTCTGCAGTCGACCCCATTGCTCGATTTGAGTGGGCTGAGCAGTCGTATCAACGGACTGATCGAGCAGGTTGATGGCTTGCGGCTACTGGATGAGGGCGGCGTGGTGTTGCGTCCCAAGGCAAACGCTGAAACCTTGCAGCCGCCGATGGAGGATGGGCGCATCGACTGGCGCCGGCTGGCGGAGGATCTGTGGCAGGGCTTCAAATCGCTGATGGTGATTCGCCACCACCAGCGTCCGGTGACGGCGATGTTGCCGCCGGAGCAGCGCTACTTCATCTACCAGAATCTGCGTCTCAAGCTGGAAGGAGCGAAGCTCTCCCTGCTGAGCAACAGCAGCGAGCTCTATCAGGACAGCCTGCAGACCGCCCATCAATGGGTGGCGCGCCATTTCGATAGTCATGTGGCGGAGACCGGTCTGTTTCTGAAGCAGCTCGACCTGTTGGCACAGCAGCCGGTGGAGCTCAAGCACCCCGACATCTCCGCCTCGCTGCGGGCATTGCAGGGGCGGCGTGCGTTGCTGCGTGATCAGCAGGAGGCCAAGTGAAAAATCTGTTTACTGCCTTTATCGTCGCGCTGTTCGCGATCGTCCTGACCCTGTGGGTCAAGGAGGACAACGGTTATGTGCTGATCGGCTACGGCGAATGGACGGTGGAGGGAAGTCTGGCGCTCTTCACGCTGGCCAATCTGCTGCTGTTCTTGCTTCTCTATCTGCTGCTGCGCAGCCTGGCCAGAATTTGGTCGATCCCGCGCGGTCTCTCGGCCTGGCGCGGACGGCGGTGCAATCGGCGTGCGCAGAAGGCGCTGACTCAGGGGCTGGTGGAGCTTTCTGAAGGCCACTGGAAGGTGGCGGAGAAGCAGTTGGTACGTTATGCCCATCAATCCGAAACGCCGTTGCTCAACTATCTGGCGGCGGCCCGGGCGGCACAGTTGCAGGGCGAGGATGGGCGACGCGATCACTACCTGCAGCAGGCCCACCAGAGCATGCCGATGGCGGATGTGGCGGTGGGGCTGACCCAGGCGGAGCTGCAGCTGGCGCACCAGCAGTATGAGCAGGCGCTGGCGACCTTGACCCATCTGCGCAGTCTGGCGCCCAAGCATGTCTATGTGTTGCGTCTGTTGCGCCGCCTCTATGAAAGTCAGGAAGAGTGGCAGCAGCTCGAGGCGCTGCTGCCGGAGCTGCGCAAGCGCAAGGTGGCGGATGCGGGGGATCTCGATGCCCTTGAGCTGCGGTTGGTCGAGCAGCGACTGCAGCGGGTTGCGCAGAAGTCCGGTGAGGAGGGGCTGCGCCAGGCCTGGGGCGAGCTCTCAGCTTCATTGCGCCGGCGTGCCGAGCTGATTGGTGCCTATAGCCGGTTGATGCTGGCGGAGGGGCGCGGTGAGCTGGTGGAGTCGCTGCTGGCGGATGCCCTGCGCAGTCAGTGGAGCGAATCGCTGCTGCGGCTGTTTGGCGCAATCGAACGGGGGGATCCGGCGCAGCGCCTGGAACTCGCTGAGAGCTGGCTGCGCGATCGGCGGGAGGATCCGCTGCTGCTGTTTATTCTGGCCCGGCTCTGCCTGCAGAACAAACTCTGGGGTAAGGCGCGCAGCTACTTCGAGGCGAGCATTGCGATTGAACCAAACGCTGATGCCTACCGGGAACTGGGGGCGTTGCTGGAGCAGATGGACGAGCCCGCAGCGGCGCTCGACTGCTACCGGGAGGGTTTGCGTTGCGCTACCGAGAGCCGCCAGCCGTCAGCACCGGCGGCGTTGCCGCCGCCAGCGAAGCCGGCAGTGATGGGGTCAGCGCACCTGATCGGAGTGGAAGGCTGAAGCCTAGCCGCTTGGCCGAACGTGCAAAGCAGTCCGGCTCGCATGGCTCACTTGCCGGAGGCGGCACCGTACTCGAATGAGTCGGAGTAGAGGTGATCGGGGCTCAGGCCTTTGTCGAGAAAGGCCTGTTTAGCGGCATTGATCATTGGCGGCGGACCGCTCATGTAGAGTTCATAGTCGCTCAGATCGGGGTGATCCGCCGTCACTGCTTCGTGCACCCAGCCGGTCTGACCCTGCCAGCCCTCGTCCGGTTCCGAGAGCACCGGCACATAGCTGAAGTTGTCGTGATCGGTAGCCCACTGCTTGGGCAACTCGGGCAGGTAGAGATCGGCCTGCCTGCGTACACCCCAGTAGAGCACCATCTTGCGCTTGACGCCGATCTCAAAGGCGTGTTCGATGATCCCCTTGAGCGGCGCGAAGCCGGTGCCGCCTCCGGCGAAAATAATCGGGTGCTCCGACTCCTCGCGCAGGAAGTAGCTGCCGAGGGGGGCCTCCAGGCGCAGGATCGTCTTTTCCTGCATGTCATTGAACAGGAAGTCGGTGAACTTGCCGCCTGCTATATGACGGATATGCAGCTCGATGAACTTGTCGTCGTGGGGCGCGTTGGCAATGGAGAAGGCGCGTTTGCTGCCATCCTCGAGGATAAAGTTGAGGTACTGGCCGGCCAGAAACTGCAGCCGTTCGCCCTCGGGGAGTTTGATATAGAGGCGGATTACGTCGTCATTGAGGTGCTCGATCCGGTCGACCTTGCAGGGGAACTCTTTGATTTCGATATCGCTGGCCTGTGCGGCTTCTTTCACCTCGATGCGCAGATCGCTGCTGGGGGTTGCCTTGCAGGTCAGGCAGCTGCCGGCCGGTTTGCCGTCCAGTGCCGGTGGCTCACCATCCGGGTAGCTCACGCTGCCTTCAGAGAGGCTGCCCTGGCATTCACCGCAGAAACCGTTGCGGCAGCCGTAGGGAAGATTGATGCCTTGACGAACCGCTGCCTCGAGGATGGTCTCGTTTTTTTCGACGTTGAATTCGTGCCCGCTGGGCTCGACATGGACTTTAAAACTCATGGGAATCCTTGATATCTAGAGCGAACTGCTAATGGGGCGAAATTCTCGCCTATTTAAGTCAGGAATTAAACCTAGGAGAGTTTCAGGTAATGGCGGAGACCACCATCGTGGGTTGTGGCGATATCGGTGCGCGGCTGGCGCAGCGGTTGATCGGAGCGGGTGAGGCGGTGCGCGGCTGGGTGCGTAGTCCGGCCGGTATCGAGCGGCTGCAGCGGTTGCGCATCCCCGCCGCGTTGGTCGATCTAGATCGGTCCGATGCCCAAGGATCTGACCTGGAGGGTGCGCAGCTCTTCTACTGTGCGCCACCACCTAAACAGGGAGTGGAGGATGGCCGGGTGGCGCACCTGATCGAGCTGTTCGCCCAGGTCGGCCAGCCGCGACGGGTGGTCTATCTCAGCACCACTGGTGTCTACGGCGACTGCCAGGGTAAGTGGGTCGATGAAACGCGGCCGCCGGCACCACGGGTCGACAGGGCGCGCCGCCGGCTGGATGCGGAGCAGCGCTGGCGGGCCTGGAGCGAGGCAACGGGTGGCGAACTGGTGATCCTGCGAGTGGCGGGGATCTATGGTCCTGGCAAGCTACCGCAGGCGCGCCTGCAAAACGCCGTGCCGATGGTGTGCCAGGCAGAGTCACCGCTCACCAACCATATCCACAGCCTCGATCTGGTGGAGATCTGTGTTGCGGCGATGCAGCGCGGCCGCAATGGCGAGGTCTACAACGTCAGTGACGGCCAGCCCGGCAGCATGACCGACTACTTCATCCAGGTGGCCGACTTCCTCGGCCTGCCGCGGCCGCCGTTGATCTCCCTGGAGGAGGCGAAGCAGCAGCTCTCGCCGGGTATGCTCTCCTATCTGGCGGAGTCGCGCCGGCTCGATAACCGCAAGATGTTGGAGGAGTTGGCGGTGCAGCTACGTTACCCGAATCTGGATCTGGGGCTACCGGCGGCGCAGGAGGCTCCTTAAGAGTTAAGTCCCTCGTCGACCCAGTCGAGCAGGCTGTTCCAGGGCGGAAGATCTTTATAGACCGATGAGCGCGGCAGTTCGAACACGCCGAGGCCGGTCTCGGCGGCGCGGATGTAGCTTTGGCTCTCGCGCAGGTGGCCGATCACCGGGAAGTTGAGGTCGCCGAGGAAGCGTTTCAGATCTTTGTAGACGCGGGTCTTGCGGTTGACCCGGTTGGCGACGAAGCCGATGCGGGTCTGATGGCGTAAGACCCGGCCGCTGCGCAGCAGCTCGTCGAGGTGACGGCGGCAGGCGCGGATGTCGATGGGGGAGGGCAATACCGGGATGATCAGGCTGTCGACCCGGCGCAGCATCTGATTGATCTGCTTGCCATGCACGCCGGCGGGTGCGTCCATCACCAGAAGGTTGGTGCCGCGGGCCGGTTTGGGGGCGGCCTTGGTGGCGTCAATGGCCTCGATCTCCGGGATGCCAGTGTAGTCCTGACGCGCCTCCAGCCAGTCGAGACTGGAGCGCTGCGGGTCGAAGTCGGCCAGTGCCACCTTCAGCCCCTCGTCGGCGTACCAGCTGGCCAGGTTGGTGGCCAGGGTGCTTTTGCCGCAGCCCCCCTTGGCGTTCATCAGCATGATCTTGTGCATGGTTTCCCCCTGCCGTTTCGCATCATCCCAAGCCTAGCGGAGCTTGAGCCCTGCCGAAAGGGGCCTCGCTCAATCTATCCCCAACTCATCCCAGATCGCATCGACCCGCTGTTTCACCGCCTCCTCCATCTGGATCGGCGTACCCCACTCGCGGGTGGTCTCGCCGGGCCATTTGTTGGTGGCGTCCAAGCCAATCTTCGAGCCCAGGCCGGAGACCGGCGAGGCAAAGTCGAGATAGTCGATCGGCGTGTTCTCGATCAGCGTGGTGTCCCGGGCCGGGTCCATGCGGGTGGTCATGGCCCAAATCACGTCGTTCCAGTCGCGGGTGTTGATGTCATCATCCACCACGATGACGAATTTGGTGTACATGAACTGGCGCAGGAAAGACCAGACGCCGAGCATCACCCGCTTGGCGTGCCCAGGGTACTGCTTCTTCATGCTTACCACGGCCATGCGGTAGGAGCAGCCCTCTGGTGGCAGGTAGAAGTCGGTGATTTCGGGGAACTGCTTCTGCAGGATCGGCACAAAGACCTCGTTCAGCGCCACGCCGAGGATCGCTGGTTCGTCCGGCGGTCGGCCGGTGTAGGTGCTGTGGTAGATCGGTTCTTCTCGATGGGTGACGCGATCGATGGTGAAGACCGGGAAGCTCTCCACCTCATTGTAGTAGCCGGTGTGGTCGCCGAAGGGGCCCTCCGGGGCCATGTCGTCGGGGTGGATATGGCCTTCCAGCACGAACTCCGCCGACGCCGGCACCTGCAGGTTGTTGCCGATAGACTTCACCACCTCGGTGCGTGAGCCGCGCAGCAGCCCGGCGAAGGCGTATTCGGAGAGGGTGTCGGGCACCGGCGTGACCGCGGCGAGAATGGTGGCCGGATCGGCGCCCAGCGCCACCGTTACCGGGAAGGGTTCGCCGGGATGGGCCTCTTGCCACTCCCGATAGTCGAGTGCGCCGCCGCGATGGGCCAGCCAGCGCATGATTACCCGGTTGCGACCGATCACCTGCATGCGATAGATACCCAGGTTCTGGCGCGACTTGTTGGGCCCCCTGGTGATTACCAGTCCCCAGGTGATTAGCGGGCCGGCGTCACCGGGCCAGCAGGTCTGCACCGGCAGCTCGCCTAAGTCCACCTCGTCAGCCTCGGCGCTGATCGCCTGACAGGGGGCGTTGCGCAACTCCTTGGGGGCCATATCCAAGACCTTTTTAAACACTGGCAGCTTCTGCCAGGCGTCCTTCATCCCCTTCGGCGGATCGGGCTCCTTGAGAAAGGCGAGCAGCTTTCCGACCTCGCGCAGCGCGCTGACATCCTCCTCGCCCATGCTTAATGCAACCCGCTCGGGGGTGCCGAACAGATTGCCGAGCAGTGGGTAGCGGGAGCCCTTGACCTGCTCGAACAGCAGTGCTGGCCCGCCGGCCCGAAGGGTGCGGTCGCAGATCTCGGTGACCTCCAGGTTCGGGTCGACCTCACTGTGGATGCGTTTGAGCTGGCCGCGTTGTTCGAGTTGCTGGATAAAATCGCGCAGATCCTGGTATTGCATGGCGGTGCTACAGAGTTGGTTGAGACCGGGAGACCCTACCCAGCCAGGCAAAATGGGTCAACTTTGCCACCCAAGTCCATTTTATGGCGACGTTAATTTGGCAAAGTAGGGCTTATGGGGCATAAGAAAAACTTGAAAAATCTGTTTTGGAAGCTAGTGTTAGCAAAATCTAATATATCGGGAGAATAATTCCATGTACGCCAAATTCATGGTCTGGCTGTTGCCAGCACTACTGATAATTAGCGGAGTTTCTGGCGTTTCAGCGGCCGAACTGCCGAGCGAGCCGGCGATCTACCGGGAGATCCCCCGTGAGTTCCGTCTCGATGGGACGGTCGAGGCGATCAATCGGACCACCGTCTCCGCCCAGACCCAGGGGGTGGTAGAGCAGATCCTGGTCGATGTGGATGACTTTGTAGAGAAGGGCATGCTGATCGTGCTGCTCAACGACACCCAGCATCAGGCCAAGCTGAAACAGGCCCAGGCCGAGCTGAAGGAGGCGGTGGCGCGGCTGCAGGAGGCGCAGGATGAGTTCAAGCGGGTCAAGGGGCTGCACGAGAAGAAGCTGGTTTCCCAGTCGCAGATGGACAAGGCCACGGCGGCCCTGAAGTCGGCCAAGGCGCGCCGCGAGGCGGCCAGCGCGGGTCTCGATCAGGCCCGTGAGCAGCTCGAATACACCCGGGTAAAGGCCCCCTACAGTGGCATTGTCACGCACCGTCATGTGGAGGTGGGTGAGATTGCCCAAGCGGGTCAGCAACTGATGCGAGGCATCTCGCTGGATGAGCTACGGGTCATCGTGGATGTGCCGCAGAGCCTGATCCCCACCATCCGTAAGTTTGGCAAGGCGTGGGTGGAGCAGCCGGAGGGTGGCTTCGTGGCGGCGACCAGGCTGACGATCTTCCCCTTCGCTCATCATGGCAGCAATACCTTCAAGGTTCGGGTCGATCTGCCGGAGGGGGTTAAGGGGCTGTTCCCTGGCATGTTCGTCAAGACCTCGTTCCTTACCGGTAGCAAGCGTGAACTCGTGGTGCCGGCAATGGCAGTGGTCTACCGTTCCGAGGTGACCGCGCTCTATGTGATCGATGCTGATGGTCGTGTCGGTTTTCGCCATGTGCGGGTCGGTCACTACACCGAGGATGGTATGCAGGCGGTGCTGGCGGGGCTCTCCGAGGGCGAGCGGGTGGCGCTCGACCCGGTGGCCGCCGGTGCGCTTCTGAAGCAGCAGCGTGCGGAGGCCGCTAATGACTAAGCTGGGCATCTCCGGGCGCGTCGCGGAGCACTTTCTGGTCACTGAGATCACCCCGCTGCTGGCGTTGGTGGGGCTGTTGCTGGGGGTGTTTGCGGTGCTGGTGACACCGCGCGAGGAGGAGCCGCAGATCAACGTCACTTTCGCCAATGTCTTCATCCCCTTTCCCGGAGCCACCGCCAAAGAGGTGGAGAGCCTGGTGGCGACGCCGGCCGAGCAGGTGCTCTCCGAGATCGATGGCATCAAGCATGTCTACTCCACCTCGCGTCCCGGCATGGCGGTGCTGACGGTGCAGTTTCTGGTGGGCGAGGATCGAGAGGACGCCATCGTGCGCCTCTTCTCCAAGGTCTACTCCAACCAGGACTGGTTGCCGCAGAACCTGGGTGTGGGTCAGCCGATTATCAAACCCAAGGGTATAGACGATGTGCCGATTATCACCGCTACTCTCTGGTCGGAAAACCCAGAGGTGGGCGCTTACGAGCTGGGCCAGGTGGCACATGCTCTCGAGTCAGAGCTGAAACGGGTGCCCGGTACCCGCGACATCTATACCATCGGCGAGCCCGACCGGGTGGTGCATGTGCTGCTCGATCCGCAGGCCCTGGCGGGTCACAATATCGACCTGAGCGATCTGCGCCGGACGCTGCAAGCGGCCAACCAGATCCACGACTCGATTACTATCACCGCCGACAACCGGGAGCTGCTGGTGCAGGCCGGTACCTTTCTCACCTCGGCGGAGGAGATCGGCCAGTTAGTGGTGGGAGTGCAGGAGGATAAGGCAATCTACCTGCGCGATGTGGCGAGCATCAAACATCAACCCGACCTGCCGGCACAATATGTCTGGATGGGTGGTGGTGCCCAGGGTGTGCAGAAGGGGCTGCAGCCGGGGATGAGCTATCCTGCCGTGACCATCGCGGTGGCGAAGAAGGCGGGCACCAATGCGGTGGAGATTGCCGAGTCGGTGATCGAGCGGTTTGCGCAGCTCGAGGGCACCTTCATCCCCGATGGAGTCGAGGCGACCATCACCCGCAACTATGGTGAGACCGCCGAGGCCAAGGCCAACAAGCTAATCACCAAGCTGGCGTTTGCCACCCTCTCGGTGATCGTCCTGGTGTTTCTCGCCATCGGCTGGCGTGAGGCCTTTATCGTTGGTGGTGCGGTGGTGGTGACCCTGGCGATCACCCTGTTCGCCTCCTGGGCTTGGGGTTTCACCCTCAACCGGGTCTCGCTGTTCGCGCTGATCTTCTCCATCGGTATTCTGGTGGATGACGCCATCGTGGTGGTGGAGAACATTCACCGGCACCTGCAGATGGGCTCCAAACAGCTGCTGGAGGCGATTCCGGCGGCGGTGGATGAGGTGGGTGGCCCGACCATTCTGGCTACCTTCACAGTGATCGCAGCACTGCTACCGATGGCCTTTGTCACCGGCCTGATGGGCCCCTACATGAGCCCGATCCCGATCAACGCCAGCACCGGCATGTTGATCTCGCTGGTGGTGGCGTTTGTCTTCACCCCCTGGCTCACCAATAAGGCGCTAGCCAATCAGGCAGAGCAGATTGCTGTCCATACCCACGCTCATGATGAAAAAGAGGAGACCGGCCTGAGCCGTTTCTTCGACCGCGTGATGCAACCCTTGCTGCTTGGTTCCCGCGGCAACCGCAACCGCTGGTTGCTGCTGAGCGGCATCATGCTGCTGATCGTGCTGTCGATTTCGCTGGTGGTGAACAAGGCGGTGGTACTGAAGATGCTGCCCTTCGATAACAAGTCAGAGTTCCAGGTGGTGCTCGATATGCCGGAGGGGACTAGTCTGGAGCAGACCACGCGGGTACTTAGCGAGATGGGTGACTATCTCGCAACAGTGGATGAGGTGAGTGACTATCAAGTCTATGCTGGTAGCGCCGCTCCGATCGGCTTCAATGGCCTGGTGCGTCAGTACTACCTGCGTGAGGGGGCCAACCTGGGCGATATCCAGGTTAACCTGGTGGACAAACATCAGCGTGATCGCAAGAGCCACGAGATCGCTCGGGCGGTGCGCGAGCCGCTGCGACAGATCGCGTTGACCTACAACGGCAACGTCAAGGTGGTGGAAGTGCCGCCGGGACCGCCGGTGATGTCGCCGCTGGTGGCCGAGGTCTACGGCCTCGACTATCGTGGTCAGACCGAGGCGGCCTGGGAGATCCGCCAGGTGTTTGAGAACACGCCGGATATCGTCGATGTGGATGATAGCGTCGAACACCCCGCGGCGAAGTTTGTGGTGCAGGTTGACCGGGCTAAGGCGGCACGCCTTGGAGTGCCGCAAAGCAGCATCGTTGAGGCATTGGCGACGGTGCTGGCCGGTGAAGATGCCAGCTTTTTGCACGGTGAGAACCTGAAGTATGCGGTGCCGATCCGCCTTGAGTATTCAGATGCCGACAAGGCCGACCTGGAGCAGGTGTTGTCGCTGCGGCTGCGCTCCCAGAGCGGCAGTCTGGTGCCGCTGTCGGAGATTGTTGAAGTGATCCCGCGGGTGCGTGAGTACTCGATTTACCATAAGGATATGATGCCGGTGGTCTATGTTACCGGTGACATGGCGGGTGAGACCGACAGCCCGCTCTACGGTCTGTTTGAGATCTCTGGCCAGCTCGATGGGGAAGGTGGTATCGACCAGTGGTTTCTGAGTCAGCCGGAGAATCCTTACGAGTACAGCCTGAAGTGGGATGGTGAGTGGCAGATCACCTACGAGACCTTCCGCGACATGGGCATCGCCTACTCGGTGGGGCTGCTGATGATCTATCTGCTGGTGGTGGCCCAGTTCCGCAGCTACCTGGTGCCGCTGGTGATCATGGCGCCGATCCCGCTGACGGTGATCGGCATCCTGCCGGGCCATGCGCTGATGAATGCGCAGTTCACCGCCACCTCGATGATCGGCATGATCGCGCTGGCGGGCATCATTGTGCGTAACTCGATCCTGCTGGTGGATTTCATCAATCAGCAGGTGCGGGAAGGGATGGCGCTGGAGGCGGCGGTGGTGCGCTCGGCGGCGGTGCGCGCCAAGCCGATTGCACTCACCGCGCTGGCAGCGATGGCCGGTGGCCTCTTTATCCTTGACGACCCGATCTTTTCGGGGCTGGCGGTATCGCTGATCTTCGGCCTCTTCGTCTCCACCCTGTTGACCCTGGTGGTGATCCCGGTGGTCTACTATGCGGCGATGCGTAACCGGGTCGAGATGCTGCGTGCCGAGGCCTGAGTGGGGCTGTTAAGGCATAGTTCGTGACCGGAGGGCAGCCCGCCCTCGGGGCGCCCTTCGCTTGCTGGCTGATGTCGTTGTTGCCCCTGCCATCCTGCATGTGACGCCCTTATTGAAGCCTCAACATTTAGTGAGCTCTGCCGATGAGGTCTGAACGGAAGGAACTATCTTCCAGCCGCAGAACCCACTGTGGCAGGTTGCCACTGGACATAGAGAAAGTCTCATGCAACAGCTGTTATCCCGATCTATCGCTATCTCTGTTTTGTTTGTGTCGCTGCTTGCTTGGGGCTTGAGCGGTGTAGCAATAGCCGACACCACACTCAATTTTGGCGTCTATACGGCGGACAAACCGACTTCGGTAGTGCGTCAATTTAGGCCCCTGCTGAGTGGGCTCGAACAGCGTCTGAGCCTGTTGCGCGGTGAGCCGGTAAAGATCCGCATCCAGGTGGCAAAAAACTATCAGACGGGCATAGACGAGCTGGTCAAGGGGCGGGTCGATTTCTCCCGTTTTGGGCCAGTTTCCTACATCTTGGCGAAGCGGCAGAATCCGGGCCTGAGCATCATCGTGGCGGAATCCAAGCAGGGAAAAAAGGAATACAACGGCGTTATCTGTGTTCACAAAGATAGCCCGATAAAACGGATCGAAGAGTTGGCTGGCAAGCGGTTTGCCTTTGGCAATCAACGTTCCACCGTTGGCCGCTATCTGTCGCAACTCTATCTGGTGGAGCATGGGGTGCGGGAGAGTGATCTGGCGTCGTATGACTACTTGGGGCGGCACGACAAGGTGGGAATGGCGGTGGCAGCGGGTACCCATGATGCGGGGGCGCTGAAAGAGAGCACCTTTTTCAAGTTGGCCAAGAAAGGCAAGCCTCTGCGGCAGCTTGTCACCTTTCCGCTGGTCACCAAACCCTGGATTGCCAGGGCAGGATTGGCCCCCGAACTGCGGGCCCAACTGCGCCAGGCACTGCTGGAATTTCGGGATGACAAGGCATTCAAGGCGCTGAAGAAGGATGGCTTTCTGCCGGCGGACGATACGGATTACGATCGAATCCGCCGTGCGATCGAGCAGAATGAGCAATTTTTTGCGGATTAGTCGGGCGGTTTGAGTGACAAAGCAGATAAAGATGTTGCGCAGACTGCAATGGATCCGTTGGCTGCAGGATTGGCCGCTGTGGCTGCAGTTAGGCCTGGGGCTGGCGATCATCATGTTGTTGGCGGCACTGGGTGGCGGAGAGGTGGTGCGCCAGTTTGAACAGCAGCGTCAGCTGCAGGCTGCCCGTCAAGATGCCTCCCATCTATTGTCGGTGTTGGCGGCCTCTGTGGTGGAGGCGGTAATCTCGGAGGATATCCCTCTGTTGGAGGCCCAGGTGCGGCAGCTGGTGTTAACCGATCTGGATGTCTACAGCCTACAAGTGGTGAATGAGGTGGGCGTGCAGCTGCTGAGCTGGCAAAGGGACAAGTCGGCCCCGGCAGCAAATGTGGTGCTGCAACGGCAAGGCATCGAGCTGGAGGGCGAGCGGTTTGGCGAGATCCAGATCGCTCTAGACATGACGTCCCGTTATGCTGAGGTCAGGTATAGCGTTGAGCTGGCGAGGCAGCTGTTGTTTCTGCTGCTGTTTCTGATCGCCGCAGCGCTGCTGCTCCTCTCCGAGTTGTTGGTGGTACGGCCGCTGAGACAGATTGGCGAGCGCATCCATGCATTGGGTGACGGGCAGCTAGAGGGTGACCTCGAGCTGAGGAGCTCTCGCGACATGAATCTGCTGGCCGAGAGTGTGAATATGCTGGCGGATGCCCTGCGCAACGAGGATGTGCATAAGCAGGAGCTGAAGATGACCAAAGAGGCGGCAGTGGCGGCGAGTCGTTCCAAGTCCCGTTTTATGGACAACATGAGCCATGAGCTACGCACCCCGTTGAATGCGATCCTTGGTTTTTCCCAGCTGTTGAGCAGTGACAATGACGAGCTGCTGAGCTCCACGCAGGCGAGTTTTGTGGCGGGAATCAATGCTGCCGGCAGCAGCCTGTTGCAGCTGGTGGATGAGCTGTTGGTATTGTCCAGAAACGAGTCTGATGACCTGGAGATTAGTTTTGAGTGGGTTGAGCTCCAACCACTGCTAAAGAGCTGCTTGGGGCTTGTGGAGTTCGTGGCAAAGCGCAGTGGGGTGCGGTTGGTGACGGTAGCCGCCGAGGGTGAGTTGGTCTCTGTGTATGCAGACCGGGAGCGTCTGAAACAGGTGTTGTTGAGTCTGCTGTTCCGTGCGATCGAGTTCAGTGGCAAAGGCGGCGTGGTTGAGTTGCTCGGTCCCGAGCCGGGCGAGTTTGGGGTGCGCTTGCAGGTGACTGACAGCGGGCCGGGGATGAGCCTTGAACAACAGTTACGGGTGTTTGAGGGTTACTCATGTGGTGATGGCGGCAGTGGGTGCGGAGGTGCCGGTATCAGCCTTGAACTCAGTCATCGATTGATCCAGATGATGGGCGGCATTATGGGAATGACGAGCGAACCAGGCCAGGGCTGTAGCTTTTGGATTGAACTGCCCGATGTGGAAAGCGCTGAGCCTCAGCTGCAGGAGTCGGTGTCCGATTGATGGATCGCATCGGTTTGTCGTTCCATCTGCCCCATGATTGATCGCCAAAAAGCGGCTTAATGGAGTGGGAGCAAAGCATGTGTTACGCCATCTATACGATTCTTATCGGACTTTTTCTCATCTACAGTGATGCCGTGCTGGAGCCACTCGCGCTCTCGGAACAGGTGGGTGAGGGGGAGTGGATGGTGGTGGCCCTGGGGTGGGAGATGCTGTTTTCGATCTGGCCGCTACTGCTGATGGCGATGGTAGTAGCCAGCGCTCTGACATTTTTTGTCATGCGTTGGCTGAAGTGGAGTTAGGCGCCAGGCGTACCCGGGTGGCCTCTGATTTATTAATAGCCTGTGCTGAGTCCGGCAGGCCGTCAACGCTCCTGATTCCGGTTTCGAGGTCGCAGAATCGATGGTTAAACGGTTAATTTAGGTCAGCCGATGCTAATCTATCTTCACGGCCTTAACAGCTCCGGTGGGTCGGCCAAGGCCAGGGTGTTGCGCGATGCTCTGCCGCAAATCAGCCAGGATGCGCCGACTTATCCGGCGCATCGTCCGGTTCAGGCGGTTGCAGCACTACAGGGCTATTTTGAACAGCTGCTGGCATCGCTTTCCAGCGGCGAGCCGCTGCTGCTGATCGGCAGCTCGATGGGAGGATTCTACGGGCGCTATCTGGCGCAGCAATTGCCCTTTGACCATCTGCTGATGATTAATCCGGCGTTGCAGCCCTGGAACTTGTTGCCAGAGCATGAGGGTTGGCAGGAAACCGCGTTGGGAGAGCATTACTATTAATCGTTCCGAAAGTATTGGCAGTCTATTTTTGAACTTGCCAAAATATACTTTGTATCTGACATGCGGAAGAAACTCTTAATCAGCGAAGTGCGC
>NZ_KQ557117.1:0-123561 GCF_001443665.1 endosymbiont of Ridgeia piscesae
TTCGCTGATTAAGAGTTTCTTCCGCATGTCAGATACAAAGTATATTTTGGCAAGTTCAAAAATAGACTGCCAATACTTTCGGAACGATTAATATCTGGTCGCATTGAGAAGCGTTACAAACGGTTTCTGGCCGACGTGGAGTTGGAGGATGGTCGGCAGGTAACCGCACACTGCCCCAATACCGGCAGCATGCTGGGGTGTTGGCGGCCAGGTGCTGCAGTGCAGTTGAGCCATAGTGACAACCCGCGGCGCAAACTGGAGTGGACCCTGGAGCGAGTCGAGATGGGGGGTGGCTGGATCGGTGTGCATACCGGGCGGACCAATCCGGTGATTGAGGAGGCGGTCAGGGCCGGTCTGATCGACTCCCTTGCCGGTTACGCAAGAGTGGAGCGGGAGCGTGTTTTCGAGGTTCCAGGAGAGCCCCGCTCCCGTTTCGATCTATTCCTCGCGCAGGGTCCACGGGCGGATGCCTGGGTTGAGGTGAAGAATGTCACCCTGTTGGAGGGGGCGTCGCTTCTGTTTCCGGATGCAGTGACCGAGCGTGGCCGAAAACACCTGCGGATGCTGGCAGAGGCCTGTCGGCGGGGATACCGTGGCGTCATGGTGTATGCCATCAACCGGCCGGAAGGGACCGTTTTTTCACCCGCCGAGCAGATCGATCCGAACTATGCAGAAACCCTGCGTAGAGTGGTTGCTGAGGCTGGGGTGGAGCTGGTTGCGGTGCGTATCGCACATGGAGTGCAGAGCATGTCTGTGGCAGAGGCTGTGCCGATCGTCCTTTAGTAACCGCCGGAACTGAGGTCGAGGCCAAGTGGCAAGGACTGGAGTAGCCGGACCTCGGTGCGGATTTCGCCGCTCTCCAGCAGCACCATGGCCCGATAGCCTGGAGGCTTGCTGTCAATGCCAAACTTGTCTTGGCCAGCGATGAACTGGATGCAGGTGGAGGGGGTGCCAATGAGCCGTATGCCGCGATGTTTCGTATCAAACTCCTGATGGATGTGGCCAAACAGTACGGCGCGGACCTGTGAATGTTGCTCCAGCAGCTGGAAAAGCGGCTCCGGGTTGACCAGCGCCATGGTATCCATCCAGGCACTACCTACTGGCACCGGATGGTGGTGCATGGTGATCAAGGTGTGGTGTTTGGGATGGCGGTTGAGGGTCTCACTCAGCAGTTCAAGTTGGGTATCGTCCAGGTGTCCGCCTGGTTTGCCCGGGATGGTGGAGTCGAGAAAGATGATCGACCAGTTCCCACGCTGGAGGCTGGGCAGGCAGTAGAGAGGAGGCCTGTTCAGGTGTTCCTGCATCACCTTCGGAACGTCATGATTGCCTGGTAGACAGTAGACCGGGCAGCCAAAGGCCGACAGGCGCTCTGCGATGCGCTGATAGCCGGCTGCCGAGGCATCGTGAACCAAGTCTCCGGTGGCCAGCAGCAGATCGGGCGTGCTGAGCTGCTGCCGCGCAAGTGCGATGACCTGGTCGAGGCTGTCTTGCGTGTTGATACCAACCAAGCATCGATCCTGATCTGCATAAATATGGCTGTCGCTCAGCTGGAGTAGCGTGATTGCGCCATCGGGCAGGTCGTCGAACAGCTTGCTATCATTCGTGGGCTCGGTACCCATAACTATCAGTTTTTTGTCCCCCGCATGAGCGTCTGCTGGTTTTGTTTTAGACGCTTGTTCAGCAAAATATGAATTATAGTAGTCTAAAAAAACTTTGCGAAACAACGTAGTTAAACGCGAAATGAAGATTCCATGTAGTAAATTCTGTTTTTCAAGTGGATCGCTACAAAGTCTGTGATCATAGTGGCAGTTTGCCATTTTTTCATTTCACTTTGCAGGTCCCATCTGTCCTGCGCCAGAGTCCGACAGCGCTTCTGTGCAACTGTCGGGTCGTAGGGGCGCGCGTCCTGTTGCAACCTAATTTATAGCCCCATCTAACCTTTCCAACTACTAGTCTAACCACGAGCCAAAAAAAGAATTAAAGTCCTAAGTTGCAGTTGTGTGGACTCAGTTGTCCGCTTTATCGATTGGCTTTGCTGTGGAGCGATAACATAATTGAGCCTCTGGATTTCCACTAGAGGGTGTCGTGAAGATCAGAGCAGGTCGATGTTGTGTGGCGGGTCTGCTGTGTTGAAATCGATCGGGTTTTTTAGGGATTGGTTGGGTTGGAGGATGGAAATGGAAGCAGATCAACGGCAGGATGCGGCACCTCAGAGCCTGAAGGCGCGAATCGTCAGGGAGCAGGAGCGGGTGTTGTTCGCCTTCGGGCCCTACGCCAATCTCACGATCGCGCTCGCCGGTCTGGTGTTGGTCGGGGTGCTTTGGGTGGTAATGTCCGGCCAGGCCATTTGGCTCTGGTATGGCACCTTGCTTGCCACCATTGCCGCCCGCCTGGCTGTGATCCTGCTGCATCGGCTTGGCGATCAACCCTCAGCACGCCCCGGCAATTGGGTTTGGGCCTACTCATTTGCCTCGATTCTCACCGGCTTTACTTGGGGCGGGCTGTTTCTGCTGCCCTTTCCTCCCCTGACAGAACATCCGGCGTTGCTCTACAGCATCCTGCTGGGAACTGGTGTTGTCTCCGCCGGGGTGCACGTGTTGTCGATACACCTGTTTACCGCGCTGCTCTATCTCAATCCGTTGATCATCGCGGTGGTCTGGAAACTTGGCACTCTGGGCGAGAGCATCGACGGCTTGATCTTTGTGATGCTGTTGCTGTATGCCATCTTCATCAATGGTGTGGCACTGCGGGAGAATCGCACCTCACTTCAGAATCTCCGTTTGCAGTACCAGAACGATCGCCTGATCGATGGCCTGAAGCAGGCGAAAGCGGTGGCGGAGGCTGCCAGTCAGGCAAAGTCGGCCTTCCTTGCCTCGATGAGCCATGAAATACGGACTCCGATGAACGGTATCATCGGTATGACCGATTTGCTGTTGAGCACCGATCAGGGGGAGCGGCAGCGATACTACACCCAGACGATCAAGCGATCTGCCGACTCCCTGCTCGGCATCATCAACGACATCCTCAACTTTTCCAAGATCGAGGCGGGCAAGCTGGAGTTGACCCAGCGCGACTTCAATCTGCTGGAGCTGTTTGAGGAGACCGGTGAACTGCTCGCTGGACAGGCCCAATGCAAAGGGCTGGAATTGGTGGTGCTGGCCGATCCGGCGCTGGCGGTGATGGTGCATGGCGACGACAATCGGCTGCGTCAGGTGTTGATCAACCTGCTGGCCAACGCGATCAAATTCACCGAGCATGGTGAAGTGCTGCTGCGCGCCACAATGGGCAAGGGGAGTGCATCAGATGTTGCTGTGCGGGTGGAGGTCTTCGATACCGGCATCGGCATGAGCCAAGAGGAGCAGACTCAGATCTTCGGTGCATTCTCCCAGGCTGATGGCTCGACCCAGCGGCGCTTCGGCGGGACTGGGCTGGGGCTCTCCATCTCCGATCAGCTGATGCGTATGATGGGCAGCCGGATCGATGTGGAGAGCGCACCGGGACAGGGCTCGCGATTCTGGTTCGATCTCCGCCTGCCGCTCAGCAGCGGTGAGATGAGCAGCGCCCCGCAGCCCCTCGAACTGCTTCGCGACAAGCGCATCCTGCTAGTGTGCGACAATGAAACTGCCTGCGCTGCGTTCACCGACAAGCTCCAGCTGGCCGGCATGCAGCGTGAAACGCTGGTCCGGGCCGAACAGATGATGCCACTGTTGCAGCGCAGCGTTGAATGTGGCGAAGGGTTCGACTTTATTCTGATCAACAAGGGGCTGGATGGCAGCGTAGGGCTCAATCTGATTCATCAGATCCAGCATGAGTTTGGCGATCAGCTGCCCAACCGCCTGCTGCTGGTGGGTATTGAGCCGAGCAGCCAGGTACGGGAGGCGGTGAGCCGGGGGGATTGTGAACTGCTCAACAAGCCGGTGCGCACCCAGACCCTGTTTAATACCATGCAGCGGATGCTCGATCCGGAGGTTGAGATCGCACCAGAAAAGAGCTGGAGGCATCAGGAGGAGGAACCGCAGTATAAACCGCAGAGGTTTGAAGGGGTCCGAGTGTTGCTGGCGGAGGATAATCCGATTAATCGGGATCTCGCCCTGATCATGCTGAAAGAGCATCTGGGTTGCCAGGTGGAGCTTGCCGTGAATGGGCAGGAAGCGGTGGATGCCGCCAGTGCGGTCAAATACGATCTGATCCTGATGGACTGCCACATGCCAGAGCTGGATGGCTTTGGCGCAGCGCAGGAGATACGCCGGCGTGAGCGGCAGTTGGCAGTGAACCGCCCGGTGACGATCATCGCGCTGACCGCTGATGTGCAGGCGGGGGTCAAACAGAAGTGTAATACGGCGGGCATGGACGGATATCTCAGCAAGCCTTTCTCCCTGCAGCAGCTGGCTATCGTGATGCAACACTGGGTGACTCCCGTTGGAGGGAAGCTGAAGGCGGAAGCTGCAGAGTCGCCTGCGGCGATGGAAGAGGAGCTGATCCTTGACCGCCGGATGCTGAATAAGATCCACACGATGGGTGGTGTCGACAGCAGTGACCTTCTGGAGGAGATGATCCGATTCTATCTGGAGAGTAGCCCGCAGCAGATTAGTCAGATGCTGGATGCTGCAGGTGAGCAGGACCTGCAGCTGTTTGCCGAGACCAGCCACCAGCTGATCTCCAGCAGCGCCACCCTGGGCGCCTCCAGGCTCGCCTCAGCCTGCCGGGAGGCGGAACAGAAAGCCCGCAGCGATGGGGGACATGATCTGCTACCGCTAGCCCAGCAGATTGAACTCGAGTACCAGCTGGTCAGCGAAGAGCTGGGCAACGAACTGCAGCAGTTGCGGGACAGCTAATAAAAGGGTCACTGGATAGCCTCTCTTCCACTCACACCACCCGGTCGTTGCCGCCATCCACCGGGATCTGCGCGGCGGTAGTCTTGGCAAACAGCTCTCCACAAAGCTCTGCCGCCAGCTCCGCCACATCTCGGCTGGTCACCTCGGTCTTCAGCAGATTACGCGTCTTGTACTCCGCCACGCTCATGCCGTAGTGATCGGCCCGCGCTTGCAGTACCTGATCGCTCCAGATGCCGGTGTCGAATACCGCGTCCGGGTGCAGGCTGTTGATGCGGATGCCGTCGGCCGCCCACTCCAGCGCGACGATCCGTGCCAGTTGGTTGAGCGCCGCCTTGGAAGCGGAGTAGGCCGCTGCACCTGCCCCAGGGGCCGGCACGTTCTTTGAACCGATCACCACCACCCGGCCATGCCGCGGTGCCTGCTGCAGCAGCGGATGGCACTCCCGCAGCAGGCTCAGATTGGCGTCCAGGTTGACCTGCATCACCTTGCGCCACTGTTCATCCGTCAGCTCTGCCACCGGACAGCCGCCGGGGAAGATGCCGGCGTTGAGGATCAGCATATCGAGGCCGCCGAAGGCGAGCAGGGTCTGCTCAAGCGCGTCCTTGATGGCGTTGCTGTCGGTTACATCACAGCGGATGCCGAGGAACTCGGCCCGATCGTAGAGCCCTGTGATCTCGGGATTGAGATCGAGCCCCACCACTGCCGCACCGCGCGCCAGTAGCGATTCGACACAGGCCTTGCCGATGCCGGAGGCGGCGCCGGTGACCAGTGCAATCTCCCCTTGGAAAGGCGGCGGGGTGCCGCCGGTGCGCAGCTTCGCCTGCTCCAGTTCCCAATACTCCACATCGAAGATGTTGCTGGCCGGCAGGGCGCGCCAGCCGCCAAGTTGCTCGGCACGCTGGATGATCTGCATGGTGTGGTGGTAGATGTCGGCGACAATGCCAGCCTCCTTGGCACTCTTGC
The DNA here is from genome assembly GCF_001443665.1 of endosymbiont of Ridgeia piscesae. Taxonomy (NCBI): domain Bacteria; kingdom Pseudomonadati; phylum Pseudomonadota; class Gammaproteobacteria; species endosymbiont of Ridgeia piscesae. The sequence goes on from NZ_KQ557117.1 coordinate 5,799, forward strand.
CGATGCTCAACATGCCGAGCTGCGGATCGAGCACCACCCGCGGTGCCGGATCAAGTATCTGCACCGGATTGCGCGCCTGGGGTGATTGTTGTTCGAAATAGTCGCGGTAGGCCTCGGCGTAAGCCGCTACATCGCTGCCCAGCATTGGTAGCCGCTTAGTGCGGATCACATGGTCCGGAGTGGCGGGTCCCTGTTGGGAGATGGTGGCGAGATTGTCGCGGCCGCAGAAGGACATGGCTTCAGGTGAACGATGGCTCTGCAGGAGCATTGGCTGGCCCGCGGCCTCTGATAATGATTGGCGCAAAGCTGAAAGGGTGCTGGTGTCTGGGGTGGGAATGACTGTTGGTTCCGGCAGCTGCCAGGCCCCCTGGGCCTGTAGGTATGCCTCCGCTCGCTGCACCAGGGTGATCATCCGTTCATAGGATTCTTTGGCGCTCTCGCCGAAGGAGAAGAGGCCGTGGTTCATCAGCACCATGCCGATGGTGTTGGGGTTGACCTGTTTGGGAAACGCCTTGGCCACCAGCCGCGCTAGATCGAAGCCCGGCATCACATAAGGGATGATCACCAGTTCGTCGCCATAGATCTCGCGGATGCGCGCCTCACCATCCTTGGTATTGGTGATGGTGACGATGGCGTCGGCGTGGGTGTGGTCGACGAACTTGTAGGGTAGGGTGGCGTGCAGGATCGCCTCCACCGAGGCGGTAGGAGCGCTGGCGAGAGTCTGGTGGGTCTTCAGCTGATTTACCATCTCTAGATCGGAGAGGGATTCCAGTTCAGCCAACCTCAGCAGGTGTGCCATCCGCACCGGAGTGTAGCCCGCTGCCTCGATGGTCGCTAGATCCCAGCCGCTGCCCTTGACGTAGAGGATCTCCTCCGCCTCGCCGAACAGGTCAGGTTGGCGGATCTTCACCGAGGTGTTACCGCCGCCGTGCAGCACCAGTGAGGGATCCTGGCCGAGCAGGCGTGAGCTGTAGACCCGTAGTTGCAGGTCGTCGGTGAATCGGGCGGCTTCGGTGTCATTCCAACGGTTTTTCATGGTACTACTCTCTCAGTTGTTCTGTTGTGTCGCTGTCAGCCAGGCGTTTTGCCTATCGCTGTTCCACCTCAAAGCGGTAGGCGGCGTGACAGGCGACGCAGTTCTGCATCAGGTCAGCGAGCTGGGTGAGGCTGTGGCCTGGATCCCCCAGTTGCTCCGCATCCAGCGCCAGTTGGTCAAACCGAGTATGGGTGTCGAAGCCGAGTTTTTTGAACTCCAGGGGCAGCTTTCCCATCAGTGTGCCGGGCACCCCCTGCTGGGCGGCGAGGCCCACTTGGCGGGCGCTGGCGGCGACCCTTGCCATCTCTTCATTGGCGGTTCCGGTGGTGATCTGCTGGACACTGGCGAGAAAGGCGCGCATCTCGGAGAGCACCAGATCCCGCTCGCCGGTGCTCAGCTGGATTGCAACCCGGCCATCGCTTGCCGGTACGGTGCTGCCCTGGATGAGAAATTTGTAGGCGCCGGCGGCGATTAGCAGCAATAGGATCGTGACCAGACTCCAACACTTCTTACACATATTTTGTTCCTTATAGGGTGGTTTTTAGATTAGAGGATCAATCCCACCACGGCACCGGTGAGGCAGGTGGCCAGGGTGCCAGAGAGTAGCGAGCGCATCCCCAAGGCGACGATCTCGTTGCGCCGTTCGGGGGCCATCGCGCCCATGCCGCCAAGCATGATACCGAGGCTGCCGAAATTGGCGAAGCCACACAGGGCATAGGTCATGATCAGCCGGCTGCGCTCGGAGAGGGCCCCCTCCGGCAGCTGGCTCATCTGCAGGTAGGCGAGAAACTCGTTCAGCACCGTCTTGGTGCCCATCAGCGCGCCAGCGGCCGGGGCCTCGGGCCAGGGGATGCCCATGCTCCAGACAATCGGCGCCATCAGCCAGCCGAGTAGCCGCTCCAGGGTGAGCGGTGAGCCAGCTATCTTAGGCAGCAGGCTGAGGGTTTGGTTGAGCAGGCTGACCAGGGCCACCAGCACCACCAGCAGGGCGATGATGTGGGCCAGCAGGCGCAGGCCGTCGATGGTGCCTTTGGTAACGGCGTCCATGCTGCTCTCCGCCTGCTGTGGCAGCACCAATTGACCGGCGGTGCTTTCGCCGGTCTCCGGCACCATCAGCCGTGCCACCATGATCGCGGCGGGGGCGGAGATGACCGAGGCGGTGAGGATGTGGCCCATTGCGTCGGGTAACACCGGACCGAGGAGCGCGGCATAGAGCACCATCACGGTGCCGGCAATGGTGGCCATGCCGAGGGTCATCAGGGAGAAGAGCTCGCTACGGGTCATCTGATTGAGGTAGGGATGCACCAGTAGTGGTGCCTCGACCATGCCAACAAAGATATTGGCGGCGGCGCCCAGCCCCAGCGCACCGCCGATGTTGAGGCTCTGCTGCAACAGCCAGGAGAAACCGCGTACTAGTAGCGGCAGCAGCCGCCAGTAGAAGAGCAGGGCGGACAGCGCACTCATCACCAGGATCAGCGGCAGTGCCTTGAAGGCGAGGATGAAACTGGACCCCGGGGTGCTCTCGCTGAACGGCAGATCGGCGCCGCCCAGGTAGCCAAACACGAATGAAGTGCCGGCCTCGGTGGCGGTCTGTAACGCTAGGATAGCGTGATTGAGACTGAGGAACAGCGTCTTGAAGAGCGGCAGCTTAAGCAGCAGCAGGGCCAGTAGCAGCTGCAGGCCAAGACCGGTGGCGATCAGTCGGAGATCGGCCTGGCGGCGATCCTCGCTGAACAGCCAGGCCAGCGCGGTGAGCAGGATCAGGCCAAGCAGGCTCTGAGTGCTCTCCACTCCCTAGCGCTCTATGCGGATCAGGATGTAACCCAGCTCCTGATACTGGCGGATCTGCACCGGACCTACCGGGGCGACATCCACATAGTCGGGGAAATCCGACTCATCGGCGTTGTACCAGCTGGCGTGGGTGCCGCAGACATGCAGATCGACATCCTGCTGCTGGGTGAGGGACTGCACTGCATCATGCACCGGCCTGAATGCCTCACGATGTTCAGTTTTCAGGGCGAACATCTCAACTCCGTGGGTGACTACGGCGACGGGCAGCTCGGGGAAGCGTTGGCGCAGTCGCTCGATCTGTTTCACGGTTTTGGGGATCGCCCAGCCCAGGTCGTCGTCATCGTCCTCGGCGATCTCGAAGACGACTCCCTCCGGTGCCTCGTCGAGGGCGAGGATCTGCTCGATACCTGAGGCCGCCTGAGCAGTGGCGCCGACCAGCAGCATCAGGGAGATGAGAAGGCTGGTTAGCCAATCTCCAGGGTGCCGCTGCATAGTCGGTTTAGAAGTTGTCGGTGGAGATAAATAGGCCGACCCGCAGATCCTTGGCGACGTAGATCTCACGGCCATCTACCTTCATCACGCCATCACCGACACCGAGTACCAGTTTGCGGCTGATGACTCGTTTCATATCGATGTGATAGGTCACCTTGCTGGCTTTTGGCAGCACCTGGCCGGTGAACTTGACCTCGCCCACTCCCAGCGCGCGACCGTGGCCGGGGTTGCCAACCCACGCCAGGAAGAAGCCCACCAGCTGCCACATTGCGTCGAGGCCCAGACAGCCAGGCATGACCGGGTCACCGGGGAAGTGGCAGTCGAAGAACCAGAGGTCAGGGTTGATATCCAGTTCGGCGTGGATCTCCCCCTTGCCATACGCGCCGCCCTCGTCGGAGATCTTGATGATGCGGTCCATCATCAACATGTTCGGTGTGGGCAGTTGTGCGTTGCCCGGGCCGAACATCTCACCGCGTCCGCATGCCAACAGCTCTTCGCGGCTGAAGGAGGATTGTTTGGTCATTTTTTACCTCTTTAAGAGTGGCTGGTGACGCCGGCAGGGATGGCTGCCGCTGAAAACGGCGTAGTTTCGTGGTTTTGAGGCGCAGATGTCAAATTCCCTGCCACCAATCGGTTGCCTTTTGCTGGTGAGAGTTTTGGCTGGCGTTCGTTTGAAAAAGTCTGCGGTAGAGTGGCGGTGAACCCCTTTCCCGGGGTTCTAAACTTACCGCGATGGATGCCGACCCGGAGAATACAGGCGAAACATCTTGAGGTACTTCCCAAGGGTTTCTTCGGGGCGGTAACCGATCTCAGGAGCGGCAGCTCGAAAGCGTTGTTGTTTACATAAGTGAGCGGGTTCGCAGTTCTTGAGATCGGTGTTTGTTTGCACGAACTTCTTTTCAGGTTGTAAGTCAGACAAGGTGTTGAAAAGGGCATCAGGACCTAATGCCCAGCATGGTTGGCAATAGGTTGGAAGGTGGTACCCCAGCGGATGACGGGGGCCGCCTTCCGTTTTTTTGGCAATCCAGTCCCGTAAAGGTGTCTGTTGAATGATTGTCTGACCTTGCAGGAAAGGCCAGTCATCCGGCCTTAGCCAATGTCGATCGACAACCTTTCCCTATTGCTCTCTGCCTGCGTGCTCTGATTGGAGCCCTCTAAAAAAATCAATCTCCTGCACGCATTTACTTCCCCTGTTTGTAGTTTGGTGCGCCTGTATTGCTACAAAGCGTGCACTCTTCACCCTTTTGGTTATTCCTGTTGAGCTGATCTGCGGATTTGATCAAATATCTGGCACTCCTGCTTCTATGGCAGGTGAGCAGGGTGTCTCTTTTTAGCAACAAACAACAAGGAATCCGCATGAGATCGCACTCTCCCGGCAATCAGAATCGCCCCAAATTCCGTGTCTCCGTGCTGGCCGTTGCAGTTGCGGCCACCTTGGCCGGCTGCGAACTTGGTGGTACCGACGATGTGGGCAGCAGCTCCGGCACAGGCAGCGACAGTGCACGGAGTATTGGTGGTGGTGGCGTTAAAGGGCCGCTGGCTGATGCAGTGGTTAAGGTCTACCAGGTCGATTACAGCGCCGCCGGCTTCAAGGGGTCGCTGCTGGCTACCGGCAGCACCGATGCGGCTGCGGCGATCCAGGGGCTGAGCTTGCCGATCCCGCTCAATCCGCCCTATGTCATGGAGTTCACCAGCGACGCTAACACCACCGATATCACTACCGGTGCCGCGCCGGTGATTTCCACCATGCGTACCGTGATCACCCAGGCGTTGCTCGACAGCGGTGAGCAGATCTACGCCACCCCGTTGACCACCATGGCCACCGATCTGGCGATCAAAAATGCCGACAGCGCTGCGCCCTATAGCGGTAATGGCGACGGTGCAGTGACGCAGGCGGAGTTTCTCGCTGCGCTGCCGGTGGCCGCCTCCCAGGTGACCTCTACACTCGGTTTTGGTGTCGATAGCAGCATCGACATCTTCGACACTCCGCCGCTGATCAACGACACCACCGATAGTGCCGAAGAGCAGCGTGCCACCGCCACCTATCGCACCGCGGTGGAGGCGTTGACCGCGGTGGTCTACGAGATGGAGCAGCATTCCACCGGCGACTCCAATGCGGTGTTGAGTGAGCTGGCCAATGATCTGGCAGATGGCGCCATCGACGGCAGCGTCGACGGTAATCCCAGCAGTGTCATTGGAAATTCAGCCCTCGATGTGCTGGACCAGGATCCCGCCTCGCTGCCGATCCCAGGTGACCCGAAGAACCGTACCGTGGGTGATGTAGAGCAGGTGTTGACCGATGAGAAGAACACCACTGGCTCCACTACCAATACCGATGATCTGAGCAATGGCGCCATCGCCGTCACCCCGGAGCCGGCGCAGACCGATCCCGATCTGGATAACGACGGCACCCTGAATGCAGACGATGCCTTCCCCACCGACCCGGCAGAACAGACCGACACCGATGGCGATGGTGTTGGCAACAATGCCGACGGTGATGATGATAACGATGGCGTTTTCGACGCCAGCGACGCCTTCCCGCTTGACCCGAATGAGTCTCTCGACCGTGATGGTGACGGCATCGGTAATAACGCCGATGACGATGATGATGGGGACGGTGTGTTGGATGTGGACGATGACTTCCCGCTCAATCCCGACGCCTCTAGTGCCAGCGACGCGGACGGCGATGGCTGGCCGGCAGGACAAGATCCCGACGACCAGGATGCCGCCAACCCGGGCAGCCCGTTTGTCGACACTGACGGCGATGGCATCGGCAACGACACCGATGCGGATGACGACAATGATGGCGTACAGGATAGCAGCGACGCCTTCCCGACCGATGCTGCCGAGCATACCGATAGCGATGGCGACGGCATCGGTAACAATGCCGACACGGACGATGACGGCGACGGTATCGCGGACAGCGCCGATCCCTTCCCCCTGGATGGCTCAGAGTACCGTGATACCGACGGTGACGGCATCGGTGATTATCGCGATAGCGATGACGACAACGACGGCATCAGCGATAGCCAGGAGGTCGCCAATGGCACCGATCCGCTGAAGCGGGACAGCGACGGCGATGGTCGCTTCGACGGCTCAGACGCCTTCCCCATGGATGCCAGTGAAGACACCGACAGTGACGGTGATGGCATCGGCAACAATGCCGACAGCGATGACGACGGGGACTCGGTGAGTGACGCCGATGAGCGCAGCAACGGCACCAAGCCGCTGGTGGCCGATACCGATGGGGATGGGGTCGATGACGGCCATGACGCCTTCGGCCTCGACCCCGCTGAGTCTGTGGATACGGATGGCGATGGCATCGGCAACAATGCCGACACGGATGATGATGGTGACGGCACCGATGACGCCCACGACGCCTTTCCCCTTGATCCCGGCGAGAGCCTCGATACCGATGGCGACAGCATCGGCAACAACGCCGATAGCGATGACGACGGCGACGGCTTCGCAGATGCCAACGACGCCTTCCCACTCGATGCCGGTGAACACCTCGATACCGATGGTGATGGCATCGGTGACAACGCCGACAGCGATGATGATGGCGACGGCCTGAGTGATAGCGCCGAGAGCAGCGCAGGGACCAACCCGTTATTGAGCGATAGCGATGGTGATGGGGCAGATGATGGAGCTGACGCCTTCCCTCTGAATGGCACCGAGAGCCTGGATACCGACGGCGACGGCATTGGCAACAATGCCGACACGGATGATGATGGTGACGGCACCGATGACGCCCACGACGCCTTTCCCCTCGATGCAGGAGAGACCAGGGACACCGATGGTGACGGGATCGGCGATAACGCCGACAGTGACGATGACGGCGATGGCGTCGATGACGCACATGACAACTGTCCGTTGCACGCCAACTCGGATCAAGAGGATGGCGACGGCGATGGTGAGGGCAACATCTGCGATGGCGGCCCGGCAACCTGGGACGGTTTCAACTGGAACGACGGAAGCACATGGCAATGAGAATGATGAAACTTGAGGACAAAACAATGGCAAGAAAAATCAGACTGGCGGCACTTTCTCTGGCCATGAGTGGGATGCTGGCAACCTCGGCAATCGCCTCTGAGGTGACGATTCCGAACACCTTTAGCGCCGGTTCTCCCGCCGTGGCGAGCGAGGTGAATGCCAACTTCAGCGCGGTGAAGACAGCGGTGGATGACAACAACCGCCGCGCCGACGAGCTGGAGGCGCTGGCGAATAAGCTTGATAGTGACATGACAGCGGCGCTCACGGAGGTCAACAACCGCCTCAGCGCACTGGAGTCCCAGCTCGCCCAGATGGTGGGTGGCAGTGGCGCAGCCCTGACCCAGGCGAGCCTGACCGGCGTCTATAAATTTATCTATATGGATGTCGAGATGATCGGCAATCTGGATAACTACTCGGAACAGGGCGCCTCGATCGGCAAGGGCGATATCACCTTCGACGGAGCGGGTGGCTTCACTGTGGTTGATACCAGTGACAAACATGTCTCACAGGGGGTGAGGGCGGGCACCGATCCGCTCAACAGCGGCATCATGTTCACGACCACACAGACCGTGGACAGCACTCTGGAGAGCACCTCTGGCACCTATACAGTCAGCCCGGACGGCAAGGTGACCCTGACCTTCGCCGACGACGGCTCACAGCTGGACATCCACATGGCGCCTGGGTTGATCATGGGGACCGGCGGTATGGCCGAGACGGAGACTCTGAATGGTGGTGGCGACCGCACCGCAGGCTCACTGGTGGTGGTGGTGAAGAAGTCGAACTGACCGCGACTTCAAAATTGAGTGACAGACCCCGGCCTGACGCCGGGGTTTGTCGTTTTATTAACCCGTAATGAAATGATTCATAGGGCCCTTCGCCGCCGTCTTTGACCGCTCGAAAGAAAAGATATGTTGGGCGTGGCCCGACCTATCGAAGTGAGATCAGGCCAACTGCTGCCGGATGTGGGCGACGATCTCATCCAGCGGGATGAAGCTATTCTCGCTATCGTTGCGGCCGCGATACTCCACCTTGCCCTGATCCAGCGAACGCTCGCCGATCACCACCCGGTGTGGGATGCCGATCAGTTCCATGTCGGCAAACATGAAGCCAGGGCGCACGTCGCGGTCGTCCAGCAGCACCTCAATGCCAAGGGCCTGCAGCTCGGTGTAGAGTTGCTCCACCGCCTCGCGCACCCGCGCTGACTTGTGCAGTTTCATCGGGCAGATCGCCACCTGGAAGGGGGCAATGGAGGCGGGCCAGCTGATGCCGTGCTCGTCGTGGTGTTGCTCGATGGTAGCGGCCACCACCCGTGATACGCCGATGCCGTAGCAGCCCATGGTCATCACCACCGCCTTGCCGTTCTCATCGAGTACAGTGGCGTTGAGCGCCTGGCTGTACTTCTGGCCGAGCTGGAAGATGTGGCCGACCTCGATGCCGCGGGCGATGGTGAGTCTGCCCTTGCCATCGGGGCTCGGGTCACCCTCGCGCACATTGCGCAGATCGGCGATCTGCTCCGGCTCTGGTAGGTCGCGGCCCCAGTTGATGCCGAAGTAGTGTTTGCCGTCGATGTTGGCGCCGGCGCTGAAGTCGGCCATTTGCGCCACCGTGCGGTCAACGATGCAGGGGATTGGCAGCTTGACCGGGCCGAGGGAGCCGGTGCCAGCGCCGATCGCGGCGCGGATCTGCTCCTCGCTGGCCATCTCCAGTGGGCTGGCCACCTGTGGCAGCTTCTCCGCCTTGAGTTCGTTCAGCTCGTGGTCGCCGCGCACCAGCAGCGCCACCAACTCCGTCTCGTCCTCCTCGTCGGCGACCACGATCAGGGTCTTCACGGTCTGCTCAATCGGCTGCTCGAACTGTTCCACCAGCTCCTGGATGGTCCTGGCGTTGGGGGTGTCGACCAGCTCCATCTGTTTCGAGGGGGCGGGGCGTTCGTCAGCGGGGGCGATGGCCTCGGCCAGCTCCACGTTGGCGGCGTAGTCCGACTCGGTGGAGAAGGCGATGGCGTCCTCGCCGGAGTCGGCCAGCACGTGGAACTCGTGGGAGGCGTTGCCGCCGATCGAGCCAGTGTCTGCCGCCACCGGGCGGAAGTCGAGGCCGCAGCGGCTGAAGATGCGCGAGTAGGTCTGGTACATGCGTTCGTAAGTCTGCTGCAGTGATGCCTGATCGGCGTGGAAGGAGTAGGCATCCTTCATCAGGAACTCGCGGGCGCGCATTATGCCGAAGCGGGGGCGGATCTCGTCGCGGAACTTGCTCTGGATCTGGTAGTAGTTGACCGGCAGCTGTTTGTAAGAGCGTAGCTCGTTGCGTGCCAGGTCGGTGATGATCTCCTCGTGGGTTGGGCCGAAGCAGAACTCACGCTGGTGGCGGTCCTTGAGGCGCAGCAGCTCCGGACCGTACTGCTCCCAGCGGCCTGACTCCTGCCACAGCTCGGCGGGCTGCACCGCCGGCATCAGCAGCTCCAGCGCACCGGCGTGGTCCATCTCCTCGCGCACGATGGCTTCAACCTTACGCAGCACCCGCAGCCCTAGCGGCAGCCAGGTATAGAGACCGGCGGCGAGTTTGCGGATCATACCGGCGCGCAGCATCAGCTTGTGGCTAGCGGTCTCGGCGTCAGCGGGGGTTTCCTTGACGGTCTGCAGCGGGAACTCGGAGGTGCGCATGGGATGATGATCCTGTGGTGGGCCTATAGTGAAAAGGCGGGATTCTAGCCTGAGCGGCGCGGAGGGTCACCTGTTTGCATGCGCGGGGCGTGGCTGGCAGGTCACTCCAGGTGGGCAAGATAGCTAGCGACCGCTTCGATCTCTTGCGGGGTGCGCAGCTGCTTGGCGCGGGCGGTCATCCAGGGGTTGCCGCGCCGTCCGCTCAGGTTCTGGAACTCTTTTAGGATTTTGATGATGTATTCCGGTCGCTGCCCGGCCAGGCGAGCGTAGCCGCTCTCACCGCGGCCATCCGCACCGTGACACTCGACACAGAAGCGGTGGTAGAGCTGTTTTCCTTGCTCCATCAGTTCGCTGCGTCCGCCGCCTGTTGGAATCATCTGTTGCTGAGAATAGTAGAGCGCGAGTTTGATCTTGTCCTCCTGGGAGAAGCTTTTAGCCAGCCCGCCCATGAAAAAGTCGTAGCGGCGGCCGTCGCCGAAGCGCTGGAACTGGTCGACCAGATAGATCGGGTTCTGGCCGGCGAGACTGGGCACCCCTTCGCGTACTGCGTTGCCATCCTCGCCGTGACAGTGTTTACAGAGCACTGCGCGGTGCCGCGCCTCTCGCATCAGCTTGTCCCGTCGCTTGGCGTCGGTGTTGAGCTGGGTGATGCGCTCTGCCAGTTCACGTCTTACTTTGAGATCCTGGGTTTTTATCGCGTGTTGCCAAGCTGGCATCAGTGTGGCGCTGGTTTGGTGGGGTTTGGTGTCGGCGGCAAACAGGCTGGATGTGTTGGCGCACAGGGCGAGGGCGGTCAAGAGTAGAAAGCTGCGCATATTCAGCGTCCCTGAAAACAATATGGTTATCCTCCCGTGCAGGATTCTGCGCCATGCCTTGGTTGAAAGCAAAATAGGGCGAGGCGCCAGACGGCTGGCCCAGACGTGACCGGCTTCGTTCCGGCGTGGTGTGTGCATGCCTATACTCGGATGGAGTGAGCGGCACAGCTTCTGCCGTCGAGATCCATCGCAGTGAGATGAGAGAGATGAGCAACCAAGCCGAGCGTGATCTGGCGCTGTTTCAGGCGAGTCTGCAGCGGGCAACCGGTGATCCGGCCTTCTACGATCTGTTCTACCAACGTTTTATCGAAAGCTCACCGAATATCGCACGGGTGTTTCAGAATCGTGACATGGCACAGTTGAAGAAGAAGCTGGCAATCACCCTGGAAATGGTGGCGGATACCGCTGAGGGTAAGCCCGGCTTGACGATGTATCTGGAGATGCTGGGCAAGATCCATCAGCGGCTGGAGATCAAGCGGGCCTATTTCAATGGCTGGCGTGATGCACTGCTGGAAACGGTGGATGAGACCGATCCGGACCTCGATGAGGCGACCCGCCAAGCGTGGCGTCAGGTCATCGACGGTGTAACCACGCGCATGCTGCAGGGGTGACCGCTCAGCGTTCGAAGGTGGCGCCGTTCCACCCCCACAGATGGCGCTGGGCGTCGGCAAACTCGATATAGATCCGTTCGGCGCTGATCCCCAGTCGATCGGCGATCAGGTGACAGAGGGCATCGGAGAACTCCCGGGTGCGCTCGCCGGGCAGGCCGATGCTCTTCAGTTCTAGGTAGGCGAGGGGGGCGTCGCTGCCGGCGAACAGCATCTCGGGATTCTGCTCCAGGGAGACCATGACGAAACGCTCCGGCTTGCCGAGCAGTGCAGTGATTTCGGCAGAGGCCTTGCGTAGCAGCGACTTATGCTGGTCTGGCTCGATCGGTTGGTTGGTCTGGATCTTCAGCAGTGGCATCTCTCTCCTCCCTTGACCCTATCGACCACAGTTTTCATTGATCTGCTGCTGCGCGGTTGCGATGCGTGCCTGGCGCTCCTCCTCGGTGAGGCGCAGGTATTGGCCATCGGCGGTGCGCAGTCTGCGACCACCCAGTGATTGGAGGGTCGCCAGATTGTGGCGTGCACTCTGACACCTCTGTTGTTTCAGCGTCTTCTGCTGATCCGCCTGCTGCCGGGTCTGTTTCTGCAGCAGGCGATCCTCTTGTCGGTCCTCCAGCTGCTGGCGCAGAGCGTTGAGGCGCGCTCTCCCGGTTGGCTTGCCAGCGCTCGTTTCCCTTTGATATCTGTGGTTGATGATTGTGGCCTCGCCTTGGGGGGGTGGGCTCTGCGAGTAGACGGTGACGCCGTTTTCATCGACCCAGCGGTAGCTGGTCTCCGCCTGTAGGAGAGGGCTGATGAGCAGCAGTAGGGCGGCTGCGGTAGGGGCTGGTGTCTGCATGATCGATGCGGGGTCTGTCTGATGATTTGCTCTATTATGCGTCACTGCTGCTGATTCTCAAGCAGGGATCGGAACCGTAGTGACGGTGGTCGCGTGTGCTCTTCTTGACCTATTCGTGCAGTATTAGTAGTTTGTGCCGTTTTGATATCGTTCTGCCCGGCGTGCCGGGGTATGTCTGGAGGTCACTGACGTGGAACTGAGTGGTGCCGAGATCGTCGTTCAAGCGCTGAAAGACGAGGGCGTCGAGCATGTCTTCGGTTATCCGGGAGGAGCCGTACTGCATATCTATGATGCCATCTTCCAACAGGATGCGGTGAAACACATCCTGGTGCGCCATGAGCAGGGCGCCACCCATGCGGCGGATGGCTATGCCCGCTCGACTGGCAAGCCCGGGGTGGCGCTGGTCACCTCTGGTCCGGGGGCGACCAATGCGGTTACCGGCATTGCCACCGCCTATATGGATTCGATCCCGATGGTGGTGCTGACCGGTCAGGTGCCGACCCCGGTGATCGGCAGCGACGCCTTCCAGGAGGTCGACACAGTCGGTATCACCCGTCCCTGCGTCAAACATAATTTTCTGGTGAAGCGCCTCGACGATCTGGCCGAGACCATAAAGAAGGCATTTTATATTGCCACCACTGGTCGACCCGGCCCGGTGGTGGTCGATATCCCTAAGGATATTACCGATCCGGGCATCAAGATCCCCTACAACTATCCAAAGAAGATCAAGATGCGCTCCTACAATCCGGTGGCCAAGGGTCACCTGGGGCAGATCAAAAAGGCGGTCAACATCATACTCGCTGCGGAGCGGCCGGTCTTCTACACGGGTGGCGGCGTCGTGCTGGGGAATGCCTCCAAGGAGCTGACCGAGCTGGTGGGTGAACTCGACTATCCGATCACCAACACCCTGATGGGCCTCGGCGCCTATCCAGGCAGTGACCGCCACTTTCTCGGCATGCTCGGCATGCACGGCACCTACGAGGCCAATATGGCGATGCACGAGACCGATGTGCTGATCGCCGTGGGTGCCCGCTTCGATGACCGGGTGACCGGCCATGTGCAGCAGTTCTGCCCGAACGCGACGATCATCCATATCGATATTGACCCGGCATCGATCTCGAAGAACGTGCGGGTCGATGTCCCCATCGTCGGGCCGGTGCAGCAGGTGCTGAAGGATATGCTGAAGGTGCTCAAAGGGCATAATAAGCGTCCCGACAGCGAGGCGCTGACCCGCTGGTGGGAGCAGATCGAGCGCTGGCGGAGCATGCACTGCCTCAAGTTCGAGCAGAAGGACGACGGGCCGATCAAACCCCAGTTTGCTGTGGAGACCCTGCACAGGATCACCGGGGGCGATGCCTTCGTCTGTTCCGACGTGGGCCAGCATCAGATGTTTGCCGCCCAGTTCTACAGCTTCGACAAGCCGCGGCGCTGGATCAACTCCGGCGGCCTCGGCACCATGGGCTTCGGCCTGCCGGCGGCGATGGGCGTACAGCTAGCCCACCCTGGCAAGGAGGTGGCGCTGGTTACCGGTGAGGCGAGCATCCAGATGTGTATCCAGGAGTTGGCTACCTGCACGCAGCACGCCTTGCCGCTCAAGATCATGCTGCTCAACAACGGTTATATGGGCATGGTGCGTCAGTGGCAGGAGTTCTTCTACGACAGCCGCTACTCCCACTCCTATGTAGAGGCGCTGCCCGACTTCATCAAGCTGGCGGAGTCCTACGGCCATGTCGGCATGCGCATCGAAAAGCCCGGTGACCTGGAGGGCGCAATGAAGGAGGCCTTCGCGATGAAGGATCGGTTGGTCTTCATGGACGTGGTGATCGACCCGGCGGAGAACGTCTATCCGATGATCGCGGCGGGCAAGGGCCACCACGAGATGTACCTGTCACCGGAGAGCGAGCTGGTCTGATGCGACACATTATCTCGATACTGATAGAAAACGAATCCGGCGCCCTCTCCCGGGTGGCCGGCCTGTTCAGCGCCCGTGGCTACAACATCGAGTCGCTCACGGTGGCGCCGACCCATGACCCGAGCCTGTCGCGCATGACTCTGGTGACCCGTGGCAGCGATGAGATCATCGAGCAGATCACCAAACAGCTGAACAAGCTGGTGGAGGTGGTCAAGCTGCTGGATCTCTCCGAAGGCGAGCATCTGGAGCGCGAGATGATGATGATCAAGCTGCGCGCCGAACGGGGCCAGCGTGAGGAGATCAAGCGTCTGGTGGATATCTTTCGCGGCAAGATTATCGACGTCACCGAGAGCAGCTACATCGTCGAGATGACAGGCCAGGCGGATAAGCTCGACGCCTTTATCAATGCGGTGGATGAAGATCTGGTGGTCGAGGTGGTGCGTACCGGCCCCTCCGGTATCGCACGCGGAGACAAGGGGCTGGGTCTCTGAGGCTCTGCTGGGCCAATGATTAATTATGAATTTTGAATGATGAGTTGAGTGGTGCTCGGAGCGCACTCAACCCTGATTCAAGATTAAGAATTCAAAATTTTTCCGAAGGAAAACAACATGGCTATCAACGTTTATTACGATAAAGATTGCGATCTCTCCATCATCAAGGGCAAGACGGTCGCGATCATCGGTTACGGCTCCCAGGGCCACGCCCATGCCAATAATCTGAAAGACTCCGGCATCAATGTCATTGTCGGCCTGCGCGAGGGTTCCCCCTCGGTGATCAAGGCGGAGAACTCCGGCCTGACCGTCAAGCCGGTGGCCGAAGCGGTGGCGGCGGCCGATCTGGTGATGATCCTCACCCCGGATGAGTTCCAGTCTGCCCTCTACCGCGACGAGATCGCCCCTAACCTCAAGCAGGGCGCGGCCCTTGCCTTCGCCCACGGCTTTGCCATCCACTACAACCAGATCGTGCCGCGCGAGGATCTTGATGTGGTTATGATCGCCCCCAAGGCCCCCGGCCACACCGTGCGCAGCGAGTACGAAAAGGGCGGTGGCATCCCCGACCTGATCGCCGTCTTCCAGGACGCCAGCGGCAGCGCCAAGGCGACCGCGCTCTCCTATGCCTCCGCAATCGGCGGCGGCCGCACCGGCATCATCGAGACCACCTTCAAGGACGAGACCGAGACCGACCTGTTCGGCGAGCAAGCGGTGCTCTGTGGCGGCGCGGTGGAGCTGGTCAAGGCCGGCTTTGAGACCCTTACCGAGGCAGGTTATGCCCCGGAGATGGCCTACTTCGAGTGCCTGCACGAGCTGAAGCTGATCGTCGATCTGATGTACGAGGGCGGCATCGCCAACATGAACTACTCGATCTCCAACAATGCGGAGTACGGCGAGTATGTGACCGGCCCCAAGGTGATCAACGAGGAGAGCAAGAAGGCGATGCGCGAGGCGCTGCACAACATCCAGACCGGTGAGTACGCCAAGCAGTTCATCCTTGAAGGCCAGACCAACTATCCTTCGATGACCGCCTACCGCCGTCTCAATGCCGCCCACCCGATCGAGCAGACGGGTGAGAAGCTGCGGGCTATGATGCCGTGGATCAAGAAGATCGTGGACAAGTCGAAGAACTGATCCACGCCTTCGCAACGCCCAAAAGTAGCCGGCTGAACAGCCAGCGCAATCCTGTCCTGTCCGGTGCCTACGACCCTGAACCCATGCCTCACGCAACGCCACGGAGGGCGTCATGGGTGGCAGGGAGGCAATCCTCAACACGGACTTCGATCGTTCGATAACCTCCTCGCATCTTCTGCACCACCCCGCTGTAAATCCGGGTTTGGAGTGGACGCGGTTGCGGTTAAACTTAGCTACCTTGCGGCCCGGGAGGGGCATAGCAAACGGGTTTCCTGCGCATACCGGAACCATTCATCGGCATGAAGATAAAAGTCAGTGAACTCATCGTCAGGTACCTGGAGCGTCTGGGCATCAAACACATCTTCGGCATACCCGGGGCACATATCCTGCCGGTGTACGATGCCCTCTATGCTGCCGATATCGAGACCATACTGACCAAGCATGAGCAGGGCGCGGCCTTCATGGCGGCCGGCTACACGCGAGCCTCGGGGCGGATCGGTGCCTGTATCTCCACTGCCGGGCCAGGCGCCACCAACCTGATCACCGGGGTCGCCAGCGCCTATGCCGATAAGCAGCCGATGCTGGTCATCACCGGCGAGACCTCGACCCATATCTACGGCAAGGGTGGTCTCCAGGAAAGTTCTGGCGAGGGTGGCAGCATTGACCAGGTGATGCTGTTCAAGGGCATCACCCGCTACAATAAGATCATCGAGCGCACCGACTATCTGCCTCAGGTGCTGACCCAGATCACCAAGATCCTGCTGGCCCCGAACTCCGGCCCGGTGTTGCTGAGCCTGCCCTTCAATGTGCAGCAGGAACTGGTCGATGCGTCGATCCTCGACGGTATCAAGACCGAACGCCATACCCATACCATCCGCAGCAACAGCAGTACGATCGACGCCCTGGTGGAGATGATCGTGCAGGCGCAGCGCCCGGTGATCCTGGCCGGCTTTGGCTGTATCCGCTCCGGGGCGCAGCAGGTCCTGGCGCGTCTCAGCGAGACGCTGAACATCCCGGTCGCCACTAGCCTGAAGGCCAAGGGGGTAATCGACGAACGCGCGCCGCTGTCGCTGGGCAGCCTCGGCGTTACCTCCAGTGGTGAAGCCCACGAGTATATTGTCGAGCGCGCCGACTTGATCCTGGTGCTGGGAGCCGGCTTCAACGAACGCACCAGCTACGTCTGGGAGCCCAGCCTGCTGCAGAGCAGACGGGTGCTGCAGATCGACAACGACCAGGAACAACTGGAAAAGGTGTTCGATGCCGACATCGCCTTCTGCGGCGATATCCGCGAGACCCTCGACGGCATCCTCGGCTATCTCGAGCGTCACGGCATCGAGCATTCCTCCGCCAGCGGGCCGCAGGCGGAGATCGCTGAACTCAAGGCCAGTGGCGGCGCGAAGCGCATCCTGCAAACGGGCTTCGAACTGGTCGAGGCGTTCTTCGCGCAGCTGGAACGCCATTTTCCGCGGGATGCGGTGGTCTTCGACGACAACATTATCTATGCGCAAAATCTCTTCCATGTCGCCGCGGGCAACCACTATCACCCCAACTCGGGTATCTCCTCGCTGGGGCACGCGGTGCCGGCGGCGATCGGCGCACGCTTCGCCCTCGAACTGCCGGCCTTCGCGGTGCTCGGTGACGGTGGTTTCCAAATGTGCGCGATGGAGCTGATGACCGCGGTCAACTACCGCAAGCAGCTGAATGTTGTGGTGTTCAACAATTCCAGCATGGGGTTGATCCGCAAGAACCAAGTCCAACAGTACGACGGGCGCCTGATCAGCTGTGACTTCGTCAATCCCGACTACGCTTACCTGGCCAAGGCCTTCGGCATCGCATACTACAGGGTCGCGCGCGAGGCGGATCTGGAGAGCCTGTTCGCGCAGGCTGACCTGCACAACGGGATCAACCTGATCGAGCTCCTGATCGACAAGAATGCCTTTCCTAACTATCGCTCGCGGCGCTGAGGTAAGGCTGCTCCGCGCATGTCTGTAGCCGATTCATCCCTGCTCAGCCAACTGTTCGAGCGCTTTGCTGTAGAGCCCTCCACGGAGGCCTTGCGTAGCGCCTGGCTGGCCAGACCGCACGGCTCCGCTGCGGACAAGGTCTATCGCGATGCCTTGGAGTGGCTGGAAAGAAAACTCTGGAGCGGGGGCGTGCAGCCCGAGTTGCTGGCGCTCTACCAGGCGCTGTTCCGCGAGTTCGAGCAACAGCGCGATGCCGACTCGGACGACCGCCGTCACCACTTTGTAGTGGTGATCCCGGTTGCCGACCGCCCCGAACACCTGCGCAGTTGCCTGGCCAGCCTGCTTGAGCTGTGCCAGCTCTACCGCTACGGTAGCTACCGGGATGGCCGTTTCACCCACGTCAGCGTGCTGCTCGCCGACGACAGCGAGCAGCACGCCAACCAGCGTAGCCATCGCGAGATCGCGGCCGACTTCACTGCCCGGGGCCTGACCACTGAGTACTTCGGTGCCGACGCCCAGCGTGAGCTATTCGCTCGCCTGTCGGTGAGCAGTCGCAGCGCCTTGCAGCGTATGCTCGGCAGCGGCGAACCGTTGCATCACAAGGGTGCTTCGATCACCCGCAACCTCGCCTATCTCCACCTCGCCAGCCGTTTGCCAGCGCAGCCCAGGCAGCTCTTCTACTGTATCGACAGCGACCAGGAGTTCCGGGTGCGGATCGATACTGCGCAAGGCGAGCGCAACCTCTACGCGCTCAACTACCTGCATCAGCTCGACCGCATCTTCACCACAACGGACGCACAGGTGCTGACTGGCAAGGTGGTTGGTGATCCGCCAGTATCGCCGGCGGTGATGGCCGGTAACTTTCTCGAAGACGTGTTGGGTTTTCTGTCACGAATGGCGCAGCTGGATGCCTCGCAGGCTTGCCAGTTCCACCAACCCAATGGCGACAAGGTCAGTGATGCCTCCTACCATGACATGGCCGACCTGTTCGGCTTCAAGTCTGAGGTGGCGAGGTACGACTACCACTGTACCCTGGACGGAGCGCATGACCATGCGGCCTGCTTTGCCGACTTCGCGGTGCGCCTGAACCGCTTCTTCGACGGTGAGCATCCAACCCGACACAGCTATTACGAGCCCGCGGAGCTGCATGCGGGGATCCAGTCGGCGCGTACCATCTACACCGGCAACTACATCTTTCGCCCCTCCGCTTTGCGCTTCGGTATTCCGTTTGCCAGCCTCAAGCTGCGCATGGCCGGCCCGGTGATGGGACGCTTAATCAAGGCCGAGATCGGCCCCGGCTTTGTCTCGGTCAACCTGCCGATGCTGCACAAGCGTACCGTCGCAGGACTGGGCCAGTCGGAGTTCCGCCCCGGCATCGAGCACGGCAATGACCGCATCGATCTGTGCGGCGAGTTTGAACGCCAGTTCTTCGGCGACGTGATGCTGTTCACCGTTGAACAGCTCACTGCCCGGGGCTACCCGGCTAGGTCGCTCTCGAACGCCACGATCGAACAGAGCCTGATCGCTACAGAAGAGCGCATGTTCGAGCTCTACAGCGCCAAGCAGGCGCAGATTCTGAACAAACTGGAACGGCTGGAGAGTCTGTTCGCCGACCCGGCGCAGTGGTGGCAGGCGCACCCCGGGCTGGTCGATGCGCGTGCCGACTTCGTTCGCTTCATCGCCAATATGCAGCACAATTTTGGGGACGGCGCCTGCGGCTATTCTATCATCGCCGAGCCGGCCAAGCGTGAGCGTCGCCACGCCCAGATGCTGAGCGCGTTGTGTGATCTGGCCGCCGACCAGGATAGCTGGCAGCGCGTGCTGGAGAGTCTCTGCCCGACTGGCGCCATGCAACCGGAGCGGACGGCCAGATGAACGTTTTTGTTCTCAACAGCGGGCGCTGTGGCTCGACCACCTTCATTCAGGCCTGCCGGTATATCGACAATTTCAGCGCCGCGCACGAATCGCGGATTCAACTGCTCGGTCCACAGCGCCTTGCCTACCCCGAGCAGCACATCGAGGCCGACAATCGCCTGGCCTGGTTCCTCGGCCGGCTCGAGCGCGCCTACGGCGCCGGCGCCTTCTACGTGCACCTGCAGCGCGATCCTGCCGCCACCGCAGCCAGCTTCGCCAAACGCAGTGAGTTCGGCATCATGCAGGCCTACCGTGAAGGCATCCTGCTTGGCGCTCAGTCGGATCAGACCAGCCAAGCGCTGGCCGAGGACTACCTCGACACCATCGAGGCCAACATCGCGCTGTTTTTGCGCGACAAGCCACAGCAGATGGTATTTCGCCTCGAGAATGCCAAGGCTGATTTCACGGAGTTCTGGGAACGTATCGGCGCCAGCGGTGAGCTGAGCGCCGCCCTGCAGGAGTGGCAGGTGCAGTACAACGCCTCTTAGTGTTGATCAACGCCTCTTATGCACCACCAATCGTGCGCAGCCGCGCTCGGTATCGAGATAGTCACACTCCAGGTCAGGGTAGAGCGTCTGCCACATCGACACGATCTCCCGCTCGTCAGGCCGCGCCGCATCATCGAGGAACACCACACAACCATCCGCCAAACGGTCATACAACAGGGGCAGGGCCGGAAAACGAGAATGTTGCTGGATGAACCCCGGTGGACCGTCGATTACCAGCATATCCACTTCTCCAACCGGGATCTTGTCGGGCGCATACCAGGCAAAGCGCTTCCCCTTCAGTTCGACCTCCTGCAGCGGTGCATCGATCACCGTTCCCTGTTCAGCCAATCCATATCGTTGCAGATGTGAGCGTGTCCTGGCCGCGTAGGTTGCACCGTTCTCCAGGCTGTAGAGATGCCCGGTGCCATTCATCGAACAGCATCGCGCCAACATCAGTGTGGTGACCCCGCTGCTGCACTCAAACACCAGGCCCGGCCGCTGCTCCAGGCAGTGTTCGACAATCAGTTCCAGAAAATCTGGGCTGGCCGACCAGCCTGGTGAATAGGGCAGGCCCTGGTGCAGATTGAGTCGATCGAGCAGCGACTGCTGGATCACCAGCTGGCTGAACTGCCCGGCAAGCTCAGAGCGCAACTCCGTTAGCTTTACAGCATCTGTCTGCGTGCGCAGATCACGTCCGAATAGATGTAGTTTCCAACCAATAAGAGCCAGCAGCAGCAGGTTCAACGCAAGCAGGATATTCGTCAGCATGTTGTTCAGGCTTGAGAAGTGGACGGAGCAGTAAAACCGCTTCGTCTGGCGAAAGCAAATCCCTTTCGCCGGCTCAGCACCTGCGATCGCTGAGCAGGGTGTGGGAGATGACGAGGCTGCGCAGGCTCTGCTCGGTGGCCGTTTTGTAAGGAGCCAGTGGCATCGAGATGCTGACCTCGCCGCGGATATTGCCCACTTTGAAACCCAAGTGGCTGTGGCACTTCACACAACCCTCATGCATCACCATCGGGCGCATCAGTCGCAGAGAGTCGCTGCCATCCATCTTGGTGAGCTCGACTACCCCCTGTCACTCCCTCGCAGGTTAGGAAGCCCCGCAAATGATCAAGGATTAATGTCGTGGGGTCAGAAGAG
Source organism: endosymbiont of Ridgeia piscesae (assembly GCF_001443665.1). Taxonomy (NCBI): domain Bacteria; kingdom Pseudomonadati; phylum Pseudomonadota; class Gammaproteobacteria; species endosymbiont of Ridgeia piscesae. The sequence continues at coordinate 27,075 of NZ_KQ557117.1, forward strand.
TTCCTGCTTCGCTATATCGTGGTCGTCACCGTCTACCTGACTGATCTCCGAATAGCTGACCACCCTGTTGCGGCCATTCTCTTTGGCGTGGTAGAGCGCCCGGTCGGCTTGGTCGATCAGGTCAGTAGGCAGTAACTTGGAGGTGACCGCGGTAAAGCCAATACTGACGGTCACCTGCCCCACAGCAGGAAAGTTGTAGGAGGCAATGGTCTCGCGAAAACGTTCTGCCGCGGCCCTTGCGCCCACCTCGCCAGTGGTCTCTGTCATCAGCACGATAAATTCTTCACCGCCGAAGCGGAATAGGATGTCGGTATAGCGAAAAGTGCGCTCCATCAGTTGCGCAAATTGCAGTAGTACCTCATCGCCGTAGAGGTGGCCGTAGGTATCGTTGATCCGTTTGAAGTGGTCGATGTCCAACACGGCCAGCCAGGCGCAGTTACTCCCTACCTCTGTCTGCATCTGGGCGATCTTCATCAGATGGTTTTCAAAGGTTTCCCGGTTCATTAGGCCGGTGAGTTTGTCACGCTCCTTGGCGTCGATAATCTGCGTTTGGTTGGTGTAGAGTTCGATGATCTGCAGCAGATCGACCCGCTGCCTAGGGGAGAATGATTCCCCCTCCACGGCGACCAGCCGGGCTGGGTTGACCCCGCTTTTGACCGGAAATACCAGCCGCACGCCCTGAGCTTCCTGTTGCTTTACCTCGACCGGGCTATTGTCCAGCAGGCACTGGGTGAGTCCGCTCTCACTGCCGATGGAGAGGGCATCCCTCGACAGACCGTTGCAGAATTTCCTGACCACTGCGCCGCTTAGATCGACATCTGTACCCTTAATGCGTTGCTTGGTGAAGACTTCATACACCGTGGCGTTTGTGACATAGGGGAGCCCCTGCAGGATCTGGATGACCTGGCTGCTGAGTGCATGGCCGTCGCTCTGCCGCGTCAGAGCCAGTGCGGCATGAATGGCAAAGTGTTCAGAGTCCATGTGTTCTCCTTGTTATGGAAATAGTATCGTCCCATGCCGATAAATATTTACATTGATGTGCCGGTGAACGCCTCGTGGGTAATGGGAATGTGGGGTCTTGTCATCCTCGTGGCCGTGGGGAGAGACGATGCTAATAAAAACCAAAGGTGGTTTGCAGCGTTGTCTCTTGTTCGTGTTGTCGCGTGTTGTGCTGGTATCCATCGGCAGTATTGCCGCTCAGGGCGCAGCATCCTGGTTTAGCCTCGATCTGGCTAATGCCGAGACGCGGTCTCCTCCGCGCCAGATTGCCGACCTGTACTACGAAAAGATAGTGGTGGTGGAGGACAATATCACCACCTGGTTGGTGGCCCGGGGCATGCTGGCGCAGTTCGGCATTAACATTGATCTGGCTGCCAACGGTGAATAGGCGATCACTGCCCTCGAGCGGCTCCCCTACGACCTGGTGTTCATGGATTGCCAGATGCCGGTGCTGGATGAGGATGACGCCACCCAGCGGATTCGTGATCGCAATCGCTGGTTAAGGCGCCTCTGAACAAGTCATGCCATCCCGGTGATGGTCATGACTGCTAATGTAATACAGGGGGGCCGGGATAAGTGCATCGCCGTAGGCATGGGCGATCATATTGCCAAGTCGGTGGAGCCAACGAAATTACGACGGGCACTGGAGTAGTGGCTGCCTGATCGCTGTCACCAGGCTGACAAGACAAATTTGATGAGCATCGAGGCGTAGACGATCCTGAAGTTCTGGTCAAATTTGACTTCGATTCCTGTGGACAAAAAATGCCGAAGAAAAGATTACTCTTAATATTATACAACGATATGAAAACCCCGATCACCACAACACTGCTACTGTTCACACTGATTGCCGCCCCTGCTCATGCCGAGGTGAAGCTCAGCTTTGGTGTCTACACTTCCGACAAGCCTACCACCATGGTGAGGCAATTTCGGCCAGTGCTCAAGGCGCTGCAGGCCCGGCTCTCGGATAAACTGGGGGAGCCTGTGCGCATCAGAATACAGGTGGCAAAAAACTATGATCAGGGCATAGAGGATCTTGTTACAGGTAAGGTCGATTTTGCGAGGATGGGGCCGGCTTCCTACATCACCAGCAAGCAGCGGAATCCTGATCTTCAGCTGCTGGTGATGGAGAGTAAACAGGGAAGCAAAACTTTTTACGGCATCATCTGTGTCCATGAACAGAGCCCTATTAAAGAGATCGGCCACCTTAAGGGACGGAGTTTCGCGTTTGGCAGCCCGCGTTCGACCATCGGTCGTTATTTGTCGCAACATCTGTTGTTGCAAAACGGTGTGTTTGCCCACGATCTGGCCAGCTATAAATACCTTGGTCGACACGACCGGGTCGGCGCAGCTGTTGGCGCCGGCCAGTTTGATGCCGGCGCGCTCAAGGAGAGTACATTCAAGAAGCTGAAGAAGAAGGGCACGCCAATTCGTCAGCTGGCCCGTTTTCCTAATGTCACCAAACCATGGATCGCCAGCAGCACTTTGAACACACGGACAATCTCTGCACTAAAAGAGACCCTGCTTGAACTCAAAGACTCTGCGGCGCTAAAGGCACTCAAGAAATCGGGCTTCCTGCCCGCTGATGATAGTGACTACGCGCCGATCCGGGAGTCGATGCAGGACAATGAAGAGTTCTTTGGACAGTCGAACCACAACTGAAACTCCAGGATCGGATGCCATAAGTCATTCATCTCCTTCGCCAGGCAAGGGCTGGCCCCTCTGGCTGCAGCTGGGTTTGGCCCTGTTGGCGGCACTACTGCTGATCAACCTGATTACTGCACCCCTGGCCCGCCATATGGTGAGCGATTTTCTCTTTAAACAGGTAGATGAACAGAGCCGCAGCGCGTTTGCGCTGCTGAGCGCAACGGTTATCGATGCGGTGATCGCGGAGGATATTCCTTTGCTGGAGACAGTGATGGCGCAGGCGCTTGAGCAGACGCCCAACATGGCCGAACTCTCTATTGAGAATGAACAGGGTGAACTGCTGGTTCAACGCTCGCGGAGCAGGGATGCTGGCAACGACCAAATACGCACCGACACCCATGCCATTGTGTTTGATGGCGAGCAGTTTGGCACAATCAATATTCAATGGAATATGGAACCTGTTCACCGCAAGATTAATCGTCATGTGGCCGAGGTTCAGCTCTTTATCTCGATGATGCTGGTTATCTTGACCGGGCTGATCGTCATCCTTATTCACTGGCTGGCCATTCGTCCGATGCGCCGTATCAGCGACTCTCTGGCCGGATTGTCGGAAGCGCAACATCCCGTTCCGCTCCACCTCTCACGCTCCTCCAGCCGGGAGTTGCGGTTGATGGCGGCATCGGTGAACGATCTCGCCAATGTCATGCAGCAGCGGGATCAACGTGAGCGTGATCTGATTGACGCGCGTGAGGCATTGGAGGTCGCCTACGACGAGGCTCTTAGCGCCACCCGGGCCAAGAGCGAGTTCCTCGCCAACATGAGCCACGAGATCCGCACGCCTATGAACGGTGTGATCGGTATGATCAGTCTGCTGCTGGACAGTCCGCTCAGTGATGAGCAGCATGGGCGTGCCCTGATCGTCAAACGCAGTGCCGAATCCCTGCTCAGCCTCATCAACGACATCCTCGACTTCACCAAGATCGAGGCCGGCAGGCTCGATCTGGAGATCATCGACTTCGATCTGGGCGCCCTGATGGATGATTTTGCTGCAACCATGGCGTTCCGCGCTGAAGAGAAGGGGGTGGAGCTGGTCTGTCCGGCCAACCCGGTATTGCATCACTGGTACCAGGGTGATCCAGGGCGTATCCGCCAGATCCTGACCAACCTGGTGGGCAACGCCCTCAAGTTCACTGAACAGGGCGAGGTGTCGGTGCGCTACGACTTGGTAGCAGAGGAGGGTGATCGAACCCTGCTGCGCTTCAGGGTGAGTGATACCGGCATCGGCCTGAGTGTCGAACAGCAGGAGCATCTGTTCGAACGTTTCACCCAGGCCGATGGTTCCACCACTCGTCAATACGGTGGTACTGGCCTGGGATTGTCGATCAGCAAACAGCTGGTGGAGTTGATGGGCGGCGAGATTGGGGTGGAGAGCAGCCTCGGTGAGGGCTCTACCTTCTTTTTTACTCTGGATCTGGCCAATGCTGAGGTGCAGACTCCGCCACGCAAGACCAGCGACCTGCGCAGTGAGAAGGTGTTGGTGGTGGACGATAATGCGACCAATCGCCAGTTGCTCGACGAGGTGCTCACTGTCTGGCAGGTTGAACATGACCTGGCGGCAAGTGGTCCGGCAGCGCTGCAGGCGCTCCATGATGCGGCGGGGCTAGATATGTCCTACACCATTGCTCTGCTCGACATGCAGATGCCCGGCATGGATGGAGCACAGCTGGGAGCCAGCATCCACAGCGATAAAAAACTGGCTGCTACCCGTACGGTCCTACTTACTTCCCAGGGCCGGCGTGGCGATGCCAAACAGATGCATGAGGCGGGTTTTTTTGGTTATCTCAGCAAGCCCATCAACCAGTCCGAACTCTACAACGCTCTGCTGCAGGTGGCCGGTATCACCGGCGACGACGAGCGGCTGATCACCCGTTACACAGCCCGTGAAGTACAGCAGTTCAATGCCCGGGTATTGGTGGTGGAGGACAATGTCACCAACCAGGCAGTGGCCCAGGGCATGCTGGAAAAATTCGGCGTTCACATCGACCTGGTCGCCAACGGGCAAGAGGCGATTACTGCCCTCGAACAGTTCCCCTACGATCTGGTTTTTATGGATTGCCAGATGCCGGTGATGGATGGTTATGACGCCACCCGCCGCATCCGTGATCCGCAATCATCGGTCAAAGATCACAATATCCCGGTGATCGCCATGACCGCCAATGCCATGCAGGGCGATCGAGACAAATGCATCGAGGCAGGTATGGACGACCACATCGCCAAGCCGGTGGACCCCAGAAAACTGCGCCGAGCGCTGGAACAGTGGTTGCCTGCCTGTTGTCAGCAGGCCAATCCTGAAGGGGACGAAGGTAAGTCTGATGAGCCTCGAAGCGCAGAAAATCCTGGAGTTTCGATCAACCATGACTCCGCTCCCTCACCCCAACACTCTGATGAACCCGTGTTTGACTACACCGACATGCGCAGCCGACTGGCGGATGATGACGCCCTGGTTCGCACCGTGGCCGAGGCCTTTCTGGGAGATATGCCCGATCAGATTGAACAGCTCAAGGTCCTGGTCGCGGCTGATAATAAGGCGCAGTCCACCGCCCAGCTACACAAGATCAGAGGTGCAGCAGCCAACGTGGGCGGTATGGCGCTCAGCGCCCAGGCCCTGACGATGGAGCAGGCTGGCAAGGCCGCTGACCTGGAGGCTATCCGTGAGGGGCTACCAGAGCTGGAAAAGCGCTTCGTGCAACTCAAGGCAGCAATGAAGGAGCAGCTGTTTGAAACTACTAATCGCTGAGGATGACCTGTCTTCACGTACCATGTTGGCGGCTGTGACCCGCAAATGGGGTTATGAGCCAATAGCCGTGGAAGATGGCGAGGCGGCTTGGCAGATCATGCAGGAAGATGAAGCACCGAGACTGCTGCTGCTCGACTGGGAGATGCCGAAGCTGGATGGTCTGGCCCTGTGTCAACGAATTCGCCAGCAGCAGAGTAGCAATCCACCTTTTATCATTCTGCTGACCGCCCGCTGTGAGACCGGCGACATCGTTGCCGGGCTGGATGCCGGCGCTAATGACTATATCGCCAAACCCTTCGAAAATGCGGAGTTGCAGGCCCGCTTGCAGGCCCGCTTGCAGGCCCGCTTGCAGGTCGGCAGACGCATGCTGACACTTCAGCAGGAATTACTTGGGGCAAAAGATGCGTTGGCATTTCAAGCGACCCATGATGCCTTGACCGGACTGCTCAACCGCGGGGCTGTGATGCAGATGCTGGAGAAGGAGATGGCGCGCGCCATACGCCAGTCGCAACCCCTATGCGTCGGCCTGTGCGATATCGATTACTTCAAGCGCATCAACGATGCTCACGGTCATCCCGCCGGTGATGCCGTGTTGCAGGAGGTGACCAAGCGCATCGTTGGTGCACTCAGGCCCTATGATCAGGTAGGCCGTTATGGCGGGGAGGAGTTTTTGATCCTGCTGAATGCGAAAAAGGATCAGGCACAGAACCTGTTGGAACGTATTCGGCGGGCCATGGCCGATACTCCGATTGTTATTGAACAGGCCAAGCTGGAGGTGACGATCAGCTGCGGTGCGACTCTGTTTGTGCCACCAGAGGATAAGCGTGGGGGCGATGCGCTTCTCACCATTGCCGATGCCGCTCTGTACGAGTCAAAGGCGGCCGGACGCAATTGCACGGTATTTTCCCCGCCCCCATTCGACGTCCACCCGTAATGCGTACTGGCGCGTTTGCGAAATCAGGCGCGTCGTTTGCCCACACAAAGCTAATCCGAAAGACGCACAATCCTGCGGCTTATTTGATAGAAAAACAGCTGGAATTTTAGTTACTCTTCAGTATATTAGCGGGCTAAATTCTGACTATTGATAATCCAAATATTGATCGATCGCTGACTGCTACTGCAGGCTGGCAGCTCAAGGTGGTGCATGATGGCTTGTAAGCAATATCGGATCATTAGGGTCTGGATGTCCTGACAGACAACAGAGTGGCAGAGCCTGCTGCTGTAGTTGCTGCAGAAAAAACGAAAATCGCATAGAGAATCTCGATGGTAAACAAACCCGATATCGATCCGCAGGAAACAGAGGAATGGCTCGACGCCTTGGAGGCGGTGCTGGAGAATGAAGGTGTCGAACGCGCCCATTTCCTGATCGAGCGGCTGGTCGACAAGGCGCGCCGTTCCGGAGCGCACCTGCCGTTCAGCGCCAATACTGCCTATCTCAACACCATCCCGCTCAGTCAGCAGGAGCGCTTCCCCGGTGACCGGGCGATGGAACGGCGCATCCGCTCTTTCATCCGTTGGAACGCGATGGCGATGGTGGTGCAGGCGAACCGCATCTCCACCGAGTTGGGCGGCCACATCTCCAGCTTTGCCTCGGTGGCGACCCTCTTCGACGTGGGTTTCAACCACTTCTTTCGCGCCTCCAACAAGGAGCAGGAGGGCGATCTGATCTTCTTCCAGGGCCACTCCGCTCCCGGCATCTATGCTCGCGCCTACCTCGAAGGGCGGATCAGCGAGGACCAGCTCTACAACTTCCGTCAGGAGGTGGATGGCAACGGTCTCTCCTCCTACCCCCATCCCAAGCTGATGCCAGGCTTTTGGCAGTTCCCCACCGTCTCGATGGGGCTCGGGCCGCTGATGGCGATCTACCAGGCGCGTTTCATGCGCTACCTCAACGACCGCGGCATCGCCAACACCGAAAAGCGCAAGGTCTGGGCCTTCTGCGGCGACGGCGAGATGGATGAGCCGGAGGCGCTGGGGGCGATCTCCCTGGCCGGGCGCGAGCGACTCGACAACCTCTGCTTCGTCATTAACTGCAACCTGCAGCGGCTCGATGGCCCGGTGCGTGGCAACGGCAAGATTATCCAGGAGCTGGAGGCGGTGTTCCGTGGTGCCGGCTGGAACGTGATCAAGGTGATCTGGGGCGGCTACTGGGATCCGCTGTTCAGCCGCGACAAACATGGCACCCTGCTAAAACGCATGGAAGAGGCGGTGGATGGCGACTACCAGGCCTACAAGGCTAAGGGCGGCGCCTACACTCGTGAGCACTTCTTCGGCAAATACCCGGAGCTTACCGAGATGGTCGCCGACATGACCGATGAGGATATTTGGCGCCTCAACCGCGGTGGCCACGATCCGCACAAAGTCTACGCCGCCTACGCCGAGGCCGCCAAGCACACTGGCCAGCCGACGGTGATCCTGGCCAAGACGGTGAAGGGCTACGGCATGGGCGTGGCCGGTGAGGGGCAGAACATCACCCACTCGCAGAAGAAGATGGGCGAGGCGGCGCTGCGCGCCTTCCGTGATCGTTTCAACATCCCGATCCCCGACGAGATGATCGGCGCCGCTCCCTTCTTCAAGCCGGCTGCCGACACACCGGAGATGAAATATATGCATCAGCGGCGACAGGAGCTGGGTGGCTATCTGCCGAGCCGCCGCACCCAGGCGGAGGCGCTGCAGGTGCCGGAGCTGAGCCTGTTCCAGCCGCTGCTGGAGGGCAGCGGTGAGCGCGAGATGTCCACCACTATGGCCTTCGTGCGGATGCTCAACATGCTGCTGCGTGACAAGAAGCTGGGTCGACAGGTGGTGCCGATCGTGCCCGACGAGGCGCGCACCTTCGGTATGGAGGGGATGTTCCGTCAGCTCGGTATCTACTCCTCGGTGGGCCAGCTCTATGAGCCGGTGGATGCCGACCAGGTGATGTACTACCGGGAGGATAAAAAGGGCCAGATCCTGCAGGAGGGGATCAACGAGGCGGGGGCCATGTCGTCGTGGATTGCTGCCGCCACCGCCTACAGTAACCACGGCACGCCGATGATCCCGTTCTACATCTACTACTCGATGTTCGGCTTTCAGCGCATCGGCGACCTGGCTTGGGCCGCCGGCGACATGCAGGCGCGTGGCTTCCTGATCGGCGGTACCGCCGGTCGCACCACCCTAGCCGGCGAGGGGCTGCAGCACCAGGATGGCCACAGCCATCTGATGGCCGCCACCATCCCCAACTGCGTCGCCTACGACCCAGCCTTCGCCTATGAGCTGGCGGTGATCATGCAGGATGGCATGCGCCGCATGTATCAGGAGCAGGAGAACTGCTTCTACTATCTGACGGTGATGAACGAGAACTACCTACAGCCGGCGATGCCAGAAGGTGTCGAAGCGGGCATCCGCCGTGGCATCTACCGCTTCCAGCCGGGTGGCAAGCGGCGCAAACGGGTGCAGCTGTTGGGTAGTGGTGCGATCCTGCGGGAGGTGATCGCCGCCGCCGAGCTGCTGGAGAAAGACTTCAGTATCTCCGCCGATGTCTGGAGCGTCACTAGCTTCACAGAGCTGAGGCGTGACGGTGTCGATGTGGAGCGCTGGAACATGCTGCATCCGGATCAGCCACCGCGCACCGCCTACATCAGCCAGCAGCTGGTGGAGACCAAAGGCCCGGTGATTGCCGCTACCGACTACATCCGCAGCTATGCAGATCAGGTTCGCCCCTATATCGATCGCCGCTACAGCGTGCTCGGCACCGACGGTTTTGGCCGCAGCGACATGCGTTCACAGCTGCGCAAGTTCTTTGAGGTGAATCGCTACTATGTGGCGCTGGCTGCCCTCAAGACGTTGGCCGACGATGGCGAGATCGATGCCTCCGCAGTCAGCAAGGCGATCAAAAAGTACAAGATCGACCCGGAAAAGCCGAATCCGAGCACGCTCTAGCGATATCAGAGCATGGCCGGCTTCGGTATCCCAGCCGGGAAAAGATTGAGCGCCGAAAAGGCGGTAGAGGATAGACAGTGGCAAAAACGACAGATGTAGTGTTGCCAGACATCGGTGACTTCGACGCGGTCGAGATCATCGAGGTATTGGTCTCCGAGGGGGACCAGGTGGCGGTGGAGGATTCGCTGGTCACCCTGGAGAGCGACAAGGCGACCATGGAGATCCCCTCGCCCCATGCGGGCAGGGTGACCGAGGTGCGGGTCAAGGTGGGCGACCAGATTAGCAAGGGGCATCTGCTGTTACGCATGATCCTGGATGCGAGTTCTGAAGAGGCGGCTCCCACCAATCACGACGCACCGGCGCTTGCCACCGAGGAGCTGGAGACGGTGCAGGCTCCCGCCCCGGCGGTGCAGTCGGATGCGCCCGAACGGCGACCTGCGGGTGAGAAAGCGAGCAGCCCCTACCCAGTGCCCGGGGGCAGCATTGAGCTAGGCGAGAGGAAGGCCCACGCCAGCCCGGCGGTGCGCCGCTTCGCCCGTGAGCTGGGGGTCGATCTCAGTCAGATCAGCGGCAGCGGCGCCAAGGGGCGCATCCTTAAGGAGGATGTGCAGGGTTTCATCAAGAAGTCCCTCAGTGGTGGCCAGCCGGCACGAGCCTCAGGTTCACCCCTGCAGATGCCGAGCGGGCCCGAGATCGACTACTCGAAGTTTGGCGAGATCGACACCCAGCCGCTGGGCAGGATCAAAAAGCTCAGCGGCGCCCACCTGCACCGCTGCTGGCTCACGGTGCCCCATGTCACCCAGTTCGACGAGGCTGATATCACCGAGCTGGAGGCGTTTCGCAAGGCGCAGAAGGAGGCAGCGCTGAAGCAAGATCTGCGCCTCACCTTCATGCCGTTTCTGATGAAGGCGGTGGCCGCCGCACTGCGCGAGATGCCGACCTTCAACGCCGCCCTCTCGCCCGATGGCGAGAGCCTGATCTACCGTAAATATGTGCATATCGGTGTGGCGGTGGATACCCCCAACGGTCTGGTGGTGCCGGTGATCCGCGATGTGGATCAGAAGGGTGTGTTCGATCTGGCGAAGGAGCTGATGGCGGTCAGTGGCCGCGCCCGCGACGGCAAGCTGATGCCCGCCGATCTGCAGGGTGGTTGTTTCTCCATCTCTAGCCTGGGGGGTATCGGTGGCACCGCCTTCACACCCATCGTCAACGCACCGGAGGTGGCGATCCTCGGCGTCTCCCGTACTGCGATGAAACCAGTGTGGGATGGCCAGGCGTTCCAGCCTCGGTTGATGCTGCCGCTGTCGCTCTCCTACGATCACAGAGTGATCGATGGCGCCGACGGCGTGCGCTTTACCAGCTACCTGGGCGGGGTGTTGAGCGACATCCGGCGGCTGCTGTTGTAGAGATAGGGTGGCCCCTAGGGAACCTCTGAATAAGTCTGGGTAGATTTAGGCTGGATAAAATCGTTCCAATTTGTTTTGAAGTGAGCAGGAATAGCCGGCCTATTGCTCCGATCTTCGGGACGAATTGGGGCGATTTTATCCAGCGTAAAGCAATCATGACTTGTTTAGAGGTTCCCAGGCCGCCGTGTGCCATCGAGCAAAATCAAGGATAATGTCGGGCATAGCCCGACCTATGGCAGGTTCGCTTACCCAGTGGGCATTATAGATTCAAACATAGACACAGGCCGTTCCCCAGAGGAAACAACATGAGCAAAACCATCGAGGTTACTCTTCCTGACATCGGCGATTTCGACCAGGTCGACATCATCGAGGTGCTGGTTGCCGAGGGTGACCGGATCGAGGCGGAGGACTCCATCATCACCTTGGAGAGCGACAAAGCGACGATGGAGATCCCGGCCCCCGAATCGGGGGTCGTGATGGATCTGCTGGTCAAGGTGGGGGATAAAATCTCTGTCGGCAGCCCGATCCTCAGGCTGGAAGTGAGTGCGGCGGAAACAGCTCAGCCTAAGCCCGAGCCGAAGGGCGCGCCAGTGGCCGAGGCGGTCAAAGGGCCGGCGGATATCCAGACCGATCTGGTGGTGCTGGGCGGTGGCCCCGGCGGCTACACTGCCGCCTTCCGCGCTGCTGACTTGGGCAAGCGGGTGGTGCTGATCGAACGCTACCCCCGTCTCGGCGGGGTCTGCCTCAACGTCGGCTGCATTCCCTCCAAGGCGCTGCTGCACGCCGCCGATGTGATCAACGAGGCGGCCGAGATGGAGTCAATGGGAATCAGCTTCGGCAAGCCCGATATCGATCTCGACAAACTGCGCACCGGCAAGGATAAGGTGGTGAAGAAGCTCACCACCGGGCTGAATGCGTTGGCCAAGCAGCGCAAGGTGCAGGTGGTGCAGGGGGTGGGCCGATTTGAATCGCCCAATCGCATCGGTGTCGAGAGCGCTGAGGGGCGCACCTCGATCGCCTTTAGCGATGCGATCATCGCCTGTGGCTCCAGCTCGATTAAGATTCCGGGCTTCCCTCACGAAGACCCGCGCCTGATCGACTCCACTGGCGCCCTGGCACTGACCGATGTGCCCAAAAAGATGCTGGTGATCGGTGGCGGTATCATCGGCTTGGAGATGGCCACCGTCTACGCCACCCTCGGCAGTGAGATTGATATCGTCGAGCTGCAGCCGACGCTGATCCCCGGCTGTGATCCGGATCTGGTGCGACCGCTCACCAAGCGCATCAAGAAGCGCTACCACAGCATCATGTTGGAGACTAAGGTTACCGACGTCCAGGCGCAGAAGCAGGGGCTGAAGGTGAGCTTCGAGGGCAAAAACGCACCAGACAAGCCGCAACTCTACGACAAGGTGCTGGTGGCGGTGGGGCGTACTCCCAACGGCAGGTCGATTAACGCCGAGGCCGCGGGGATCAGCATTGACGAGCATGGCTTCATTCCGGTGGATCAGCAGATGCGTACCAACGTCCCCAACATCTACGCCATCGGCGATGTGGTGGGACAACCGATGCTAGCCCACAAGGCGACCCACGAGGCGAAGGTGGCGGCGGAGGTGATCGCTGGTCTGCCGGCCCAGTTCGATGCCATGACCATCCCCTCTGTGGCCTACACTGATCCGGAGGTGGCCTGGATGGGGCTGACCGAGACCGAGGCCAAGGCCAAGGGCATAGAGTATGAGAAGGGTGCCTTCCCCTGGGCCGCCAGCGGTCGGGCGCTCGGCATCGGTCGTGATGAAGGCATGACCAAGCTGCTGTTTGAACCCGGCAGCAAGCGTATCCTCGGCGCTGGCATCGTCGGCCCCAATGCCGGCGAGCTGATCGGCGAGACCGTGCTGGCGCTGGAGATGGGCGCCGATGCGGAGGATATCGGGCTCACCGTGCACCCCCATCCAACTCTCAACGAGACCATCTGCTTCGCTGCGGAGATGGTCGAGGGCAGCATCACTGACCTGCTGCCGCCGAGAAAACGCAAGAAGTAGGAGTGCCGCTCGCGGCGGCGAATTGCCGGGGGTAATTCGCGCTGCAAGCAGCGCTCCTGCGGGTTCCAGAAACCCATGAGTCTGCAGCTCCACTACCGTGAGGCGGGCGATCCCACTGCGCCGCCGTTGATCCTGCTGCACGGTCTGTTCGGCTCCTCCGCCAACTGGCTCGGCATCGCCCGGCGGCTGGCCGCCGATTTCCGCCTGATCATCCCCGATCTGCGCAACCACGGTCGCTCCGCCCACGCGATGCCGATGGACTACCCGGTGATGGTGGAGGATCTGCTGGCGTTGATGGATCGGCTTGGGATCTCAGCGGCCCATCTCTGCGGTCACAGCATGGGCGGCAAGGTGGCGATGTGGCTGGCGCTGCAACACCCTGAGCGGCTCGAGCGGCTGGTCGTGGCCGATATCGCCCCGGTCAGCTATTCGCACCGTTTCGATGCAATCTTCGATGGCCTGCTGGGGGTCGATCTGTCTCCTGCAGCAACCCGGCAGCAGCTCGACCAGCAGCTGGCCCGATGGGTCGATGATGCCGGGGTGCGCGGCTATCTGCTGCAGAATCTGCTGCGCATCGATGGCGAGTGGCAGTGGCGACTCAATTTGAGTGGTCTGCAGGCTGCGCTGCCGGAGTTGCTCTCCTTTCCCGAAGTCGGTGGGCAGGCCTTCCCCGGTGAGGCACTGTTTCTGCATGGCTCCCGCTCGGACTATGTGCGGGAGTCGTATCGACCGATCATCCTGCGTCACTTCCCCTTCGCCCGGCTGCGCATGATCGAAGGCGCAGGTCACTGGCTCTATGCCGAACAGCCGGACAAGTTCACCGCGCTCTGTTGCAGTTTTTTCTCTGCTGATGGGGGATGCTGATGGTAACGGGGGGCGATAGTGCCTACATTAGAAGTAGAGAAAGCGCACAGGGTGTTGAGTCAATTGTGCGGCGCTTTTTTTTGTATCCGGGCGGAAAGCTTTCTGTCGCAGGGGATACGCATACCGAAGGCTATCGATGAGGGATGGTCAGTCGGTTGGGTCTGACGACTCGTTGGCAGGAGTCGCCCCTGGTAATGGAGAGTGGCTTTTTGATTGACAGTGTCAGCGGGATTGGACGAAACAGCCTGAAGTGGTATTCCCTGCTGCTCAGTGCAGGCTGGACTTTGGTGTTTGTCGTGCTCAGCTTCTGGGGAGCCGCAGATATCCAAGAAAATACCCGCGAGATGGCAACCGCCGAGGCGCGCGCGCACTTCTTCAAGGACAACGCCTTCCGCCTCTGGGGCACCGACCATGGGCGCATCTATGTGCCGGTCTCTGAGACCACTCAGCCCGATCCTTATCTCAAACATATCCCTGATCGCGATCTGACCACCCCATCGGGAGTCCAGCTTACGCTGATCAACCCGGCATCGATGATCCGCCAGATGAAGGAACACTACGGCGACCTTTACGGTGTGCCGGGACGGGTGACCAGCCTCAATCCGCTGCGGCCTGAGAACAGGCCCGATGCCTGGGAGAAACAGGCGCTGGCCCGCTTCGATCAGGGTAAGGAGGAAGCTTTCGAGTTCACCGAGATCGACGGCGAGCCTTACCTGCGCCTGATGCGGCCGCTGAAGGTGCATAAAGGTTGTCTGCTTTGCCATCCGGGCCAGGGTTGGAGAGTGGGCGGCAATGGTGGTGCTGTCGGGGTGGCGCTGCCGATGGGGGGGTATCTGGAGATCGAGAACGCCTCGATTCAGAGGGAGATTGCGGCCTATGCCTGTGTCTGGTTGTTGGGCCTGTTCGGGTTGCTGATGGGCTATCGACAGCTGGCGGCCCGGCAGCAGGCGCAGCTCATGGCGGTTGCTGCACTCACCGACAGTGAGGCGCGCAAGGCAGCCATCGTCAAGAGTGCGCTTGATTGTATTGTCTCTGTGGATGCGCAGGGCCGGGTGTTGGAGTTCAACCCGGCCGCGGAACGGACCTTCGGCTATCGCCGTGAACAGATGGTGAGCCGGGATATGGCCGAACTGCTGATCCCGGAAGAGAGCCGGGATGCCCATTGGGCTGGTATACAGCGCCAGCTTGATGGAAAGGCGGCGACCATCCTCGGTGAGCGCATCGAGGTGACTGCGCTGCATGCGGCCGGCCACACCTTTCCGGTGGAGTTGACGGTGACCCGTGAGAATGTGGGTGGCGAGCCGGTCTTTACTGCCTTTCTGCGCGATATTACCGCAGCCAGAGCGATGGAAGAGCAGCTCTCCTATCAGGCGACCCATGATGCACTCACCGGCCTGATCAACCGGCGTGAATTCGAGCGTCGCATGAACCGGGTGATGGATGAGGGGGGGAGGGAGCACTGTGTGCTCTATATGGACCTAGACCAGTTCAAACTGGTCAATGACACCTCTGGCCATGCTGCCGGGGATGAGTTGTTGCGGCAGCTGAGTCAAATGTTGAAGCATGAGGTGCGCCTCAGCGATACCCTGGCCCGACTGGGCGGAGATGAGTTTGGAGTGCTGTTGAAATACTGCTCCCTGGCGGTGGCGGAGAAGATCGCCGAGGGGGTATTGAAAGTGGTCAGGAAGTTCCAGTTCTTCTGGAGTGATCGCCGCTATAGCGTAGGCATCAGCATTGGCGTGGTGCCGATCACCGGGCAGGGAGAGACCCTGGCGGATGTGATGAGTGCGGCGGATGCGGCCTGCTACGCAGCCAAGGAGCGGGGGCGCAACCGGGTGCAGGTCTATGCTCCGGATGATCTGGAACTGGCGCGCCGACGCGAGGAGATGGACTGGGTAGAGCGCATCCATCGTGGCTTTGAGGAGGAGCGTTTTCTGCTCTACCGTCAGGCTATTGTCGCACTGGGGGAGGAGCGGAAAAATGCCCTGCAGCGTTACGAATTTTTGGTCCGTATGCAGGATACAGAGTTGCTCTCTCCCGCCGTGTTCCTGGTGCCGGCGGAGCGTTTTGACCTGATGCCCAGCATTGATCGCTGGGTAGTGCAGGCTGCCTTCCGCTGGCTGGCCAGTTACCCGGAAGAGCTGGAAGACCTCGACTTTGCCACCATCAATCTCTCCGGGCACAGCATCGGCGATGAGCGTTTCAGCGAGTTCATCAGCAACAGTTTTGAGACCTTCGGAATTCCGCCGGAAAAGATCTGTTTCGAGATCACCGAGACTGCAGCGGTATCCAACCTCGAAGTGGCGAGGCGGCTAATGCTGGAGATTAAACAGCTGGGGTGTCGCTTTGCGCTGGACGACTTTGGTAGCGGTATGTCCTCCTTCGGTTACCTGAAAAACCTGCCGGTGGATTTCCTCAAGATCGATGGCTCCTTCGTGCGCGAGATGCTGGATGACCCGATCAATCTGGCGATGGTGAAGTCGATCAATGACATCGCCCAGGTACTAGGCAAGCAGACCATCGCCGAGTTTGTCGAGAACGATGCGATCAGAGAGCAGCTGGCCAGCATGGGTGTCGATTTTGTGCAGGGTTATGCGATCTCGAGGCCTGAGCCTCTGCCGAATCAACACTGAGGATAGCTGTCGCTCCCGATGGATTGGCGAAGCTGTTAGGATTGCCGCAATAAAAACCACAGGCCGGGCCGGGCGTCCGGTGATCCGGAGGCGATGATGAGAAAGGCCCTGTTGTTTGTGTCGCTGTTTTCCCTGACTCTGCTGGCCCAGGCTGCGGAACAGCGTTTCATCAGTATCGGTACCGGCGGGCTGACCGGGGTCTACTATCCGGCGGGGGGCGCCATCTGCCGCCTGATCAACCGCAACCGGCGCAGCCATGGCATCCGCTGTGCCGTGGAGTCTACCGGCGGTTCCATCTTCAATCTTAACACCCTGGCGAATCGTGAACTCGATTTTGCTATCGCCCAGTCCGATTGGCAGCTGCACGCCTACCAGGGTAGCTCCAAGTTCAAGGCCAAGGGTCCGAATAAAGATCTGCGCGCAGTCTTCGCGATCCACAGCGAGCCCTTTACCGTGGTCGCCAGGACTGACAGCGGGGTCAAGACGCTGGCCGACCTGAAGGGTAAACGGGTCAACGTCGGCAACCCCGGCTCGGGTCAGCGCGGTACCCTAGAGGAACTGATGGTGCTGCTCGGCTGGAGCATGGACGATTTCAAGCTGGTCGCCGAGCTGAAGGCCTCGGAGCAGTCCCGCGCGCTCTGTGATAACAAGATCGATGTGATGATCTTTATGGCAGGTCACCCCAATGCGGCGATCAAGGAGGCGACCACCGCCTGTGACGCACGACTGGTGCAGGTGGAGGGGGCTGCGGTGCAGCGGCTGATCGACGCGCTCTCCTACTACGCGCCGGCCACCATCCCGGCTGGGATGTACCGCGGTAACGACTTCGACGCCCATACCTTTGGTTCCAAGGCGACTTTGGTGAGCCGCGCCGATGTGGATGACGAAGTGGTCTACCAGCTGGTAAAAGCGGTGTTCGAAAATCTCGAGGCGATGCGCAGATTGCATCCCGCCTTTGCCCATCTCACCCCGCAGTCGATGCTGCAGGGCAACTCCGCCCCCTACCATCCCGGGGCGCTGCGCTACTATCGTGAAGCCGGGTTGATAGAGTAGGAGCCCTGCCCCGGGCTGGATCCTGATGCCGCGTTCAAGCTGGGCTGCATAGTGACGAATTTCTCCAATGAGTGACGCGTCCGCTAAGCTGCGCCTGGAGCAGATCGAGGCGGTGGAGCATGGCGGTCGCCGTCCCGAAGGCTGGCCGAAGCAGCTGTTGCTGGCAGTGGCTCTGGGCTGGGCGCTGTTCCAGCTCTGGGTCGCCTCACCGATCCCCTTCGCGCTCGGCTTTGGCGTCTTCAACGACACCGAGGTGCGCTCGATCCACCTCGCCTTTGCGATCTTTCTCGCCTACCTCTCGTTCCCACCCCAACGAGGCAGGATCAGCCATCAGATCCCGCTGCTCGATTGGCTGCTGGCCCTGGTGGGGGCCTTCTGTGCCGGCTATCTTTTCCTCTTCCATCACTCTCTGGCAGAGCGTGCTGGTGATCCCAGCCTGCTCGATGTGACGCTCGCGGTGATCGGGGTAGTGTTGCTGCTGGAGGCGGCTCGTCGCGCCCTCGGCTGGCCGCTGGCGATCGTCGCCGTGCTGTTTCTTGGTTACAGTTTTTCCGGTCCCTGGCTGCCCGATTTGCTGGCCCACAAGGGCCACTCGCTGACGCGGGTTGCCTCCCACCAGTGGCTCTCCAGCGAGGGGGTGTTCGGTGTTGCGCTGGGGGTCTCGGCGGGGTTTGTGTTTCTGTTTGTGCTGTTTGGCAGCCTGCTGGAGCAGGCCGGTGGCGGCCACTACTTCATCCGTGTCGCCTTTGCCCTGGTGGGCCATATGCGTGGCGGCCCTGCCAAGGCTGCGGTGCTCGCTTCCGGGTTGACCGGTATGGTCTCCGGCTCCTCCATCGCCAATGTGGTGACCACCGGCACCTTCACCATCCCGCTGATGAAAAAGGTGGGGTTCAGCGGTGAGAAGGCGGGGGCGATCGAGGTGGCGGCCTCCACCAACGGCCAGATCATGCCGCCGGTGATGGGGGCAGCGGCTTTCCTGATGGTGGAGTACCTCAATATCAGCTATGTGGAGGTGATCCGCCACGCTGCGCTGCCGGCACTGTTGAGCTATCTGGCGCTGATCTATCTAGTGCATCTGGAGGCGGTGAAGGCGGGTATGCAGGGCGAGATGCGGCCGGTGCGCCGTCTCAGTGCCCGCCTGCTGGGGGCGGGGTTGATGCTGTCCGGTACGCTGCTGTTTTTTCTGCTTGCCTACTGGCTGGTGGAGGGCATCGCTAGCCTGTTTGGTGCGGCCGCCTTCTGGGGGGTGGCGCTGCTGGTGATGGGCCTCTATGTGGCGCTGATCTACTGCGAGGTGCGTTGTGATCTGCGCCGTGAGGCGGGGCTGGATGAGGCGATGAGCGTTGGCCGGGCGCTGTTGGGTGGGCTGCACTTTCTACTGCCGATCATGGTGCTGGTCTGGTGTCTGATGCTGTTGCGGCTGTCGCCGGCCAGCGCGGTCTTCTACGCGATCTGTCTGATGCTGCTGATCCAGCTCAGCCAGGAGGGGCTGCGGGCGCTGTTTGCCCGGCGCAATCTGTCGGCGGCGCTACGCCACGGTGGGCTCTCGTTGATTCGTGGGTTGGAGAATGGCGCGCGCAACATGATCGGCATCGGAGTTGCCACCGCCACTGCCGGTATCGTGGTGGGCACGGTGAGCCTGACCGGGATCGGACAGGTGCTGGCGGAGCTGATCGAGAGTCTCTCTTTCGGTTCGGTCTTCTTCATGCTGCTGCTCACCGCGCTGGTTTGCATGGTGCTCGGCATGGGCTTGCCCACCACCGCCAACTACATCGTCGTCTCGACTCTGATGGCGCCGGTGATCGTGCAGCTCTCCGCCGCCCACGGGCTGGAGATCCCACTGCTGGCGGTGCATATGTTTGTCTTTTACTTCGGCATACTTGCCGATGACACGCCGCCGGTGGGGCTGGCGGCCTACGCCGCGGCGGGGATCTCCCGGGCCGACCCGATCCGCACCGGGCTGCAGTCGTTCTACTACGATATTCGCACCGCGGTGTTGCCGTTCATGTTCATCTTCAACACCGAGCTGCTGCTGATCGGGGTTGATTCCATCGGCCACCTGCTGGTTGTGTTTAGCTCAGCGTTGGCGGCGATGTTGCTGTTCGTCTCTGCCACCCAGGGTTGGCTGCTGGCGCGTAACCGCTGGTGGGAGAGTCTGCTGCTGTTGCTGATCGCTTTCTCCCTGTTTCGTCCCGATTACTGGCGGGATTGGCTCTATCCACCGGACCAGTTGCAGCCTGCCTCGCAGATTGCGGAGCAATTGCGTTCCACTACCCCGGGTGATTCACTGCGGCTGCAGGTGGAAGTGGAGCAGGAGAGCGGCCGGCTGGTAATGCGTGAACTGACCCTGATGGTGCCGGATCTGCCGGTGGCGGAGCGTCTGCAGGGTATGGGTTTCGTCACCGAGGCTGAGGGCGATAGTCTGCGAGTAATCGATATCGGCTTCATGAGCCCGGCGGAAAACCTCGGCCTGGAGCCGGGCTATACTCGTCGCATTGTCGGTTACCATGAAAGCCTGCAGCAGCCGTCGCACTGGTGGTTTGTGCTACCGCCGCTGCTGCTGTTGGGTGCTCTCCTGTTGGGGCAGCGGCGACGTATGAACAATAATCGGGAAGGAGAAGGAAGATGAGAGTGATTCTGGCGTGGATGATCCTGCTGATGCCGCTGCTGGCAAGCGCTGGGGGAGAGGCACCCGCGGCAGCGGGAGCCGTGCAGATCTATAAGTCGGACGAGGCCTATGAGGATGTCATCGACAACATCAAGATGGCGATTGAGGAACGCGGCATGCTGGTCAGTGGCACCCTGCATGTGAGCGATATGCTGAATCGTACCGGCCCCGATCTGGGCTACAAGGATGTCTTCAAAAAGGCCGAGTCGGTGGAGTTCTGCAGCGCGGTGATCTCCCACAAGATGACCCAGGTGACGCCGGAGAATCTGGTGATCTGCCCCTTCACCATTGCTGTTTATATTAAGGCCGCTGAACCTGAACAGGTCTATGTGGCGTTCCGCCGACAGTATCTGGCGGGAGATTCGGGCAAGGTGACCCAGGAGATCTTTGAACTGCTCGATGGCATCGTCAAAGACTCGATCGAGTAGCCAGCTGGCTTCTGCTGAGTGGGGTTCGCCCAAGAGGGAGGGTGGCGATGAAAACGCTGGGGATTGCGCTGGGTCTGGTGTCGCTGTTTGTGATTGCGGTGCTGCTCATCGGTTTGATCCTGCTGATGAATACCGACTTCAATCGTCTCAAGCTGCAACAGGTCAGCCTTGCCAATGCCCCCTGGGGAAGCAGGCAGCCGATGCTGCAGCTAGAGCATCTGGAACTGCAACTGCAGTTGCTGCCATTGTTGAAGCGCCGTCTGGTGGTGGATCGGATTGAGCTGGCTGGCCTGGATCTGCTGCTGGAGACCGACCCGGATGGGCAGGCCAACTGGCAGTTTGGCAAACCGGCGAAGAGTCGTCCCGCCGACTCCCGCAGCGGCAGGCCGTTATTGCCGGTGGTGCGTCTGGCACAGATCGAACGGGTCAGAGTCAGCTACCGGGATGGCGCCAGCGGCGAAATCGCCACCACCACCATCGATCATCTCCAACTCGGCGCAAACTCGGACCAGACCCTGTTGGAGCTGGATGGCAAGGGCGCCATCAACCAGCAGGCCTACAGCCTCTCCGGCAGGGTGGGGATGCCGAATGCTCTGGCCAGCACCCCTTTGCCGGTCGACCTGAAACTCGACCTGCCGGGGCTCGTCCTGGATCTGCAGGGCCAGATTCAGGATGCGCTGACGGGTAAGGGGATTGAGATCGCCTTCAGCCTGGATCTGCCCAACCCGGCGCAGGCTCTGGCATCAGCCGCCAGTATGCTGCCGGCATTGAAATCTGTCGGGCCAATACCGCATCAGCCGATGCGGCTCAGCGGCCAATTCAGGGACCAAGCGGATGGCTATCTCATCGAGTAGCTCAACTGGAGCCTGGGTGACAACGACCTCACCGGCCGCTTGGCATTCACGCCTGGCGGCAAGCGACCGCGTTTTGACCTGGCGCTCAGATCGACCCTGTTGGATTTGGATCAGTTGCTGCCTCCCCAGGCAGAGGGTGAGGTGCGGAAAACCACGCTGCCCCAGCCAACGGCTGCGCAGGCGCAGTTGTCGGATCATCTGTTTGATCTCAGACTCTCCGATAAACCCCTGCCGCTGGCGATGTTGCAGGCGTTCGATGCCCGGCTAAGCTTCCAGGGTCAGCGGGTCATCACCCAGGGATTGAGCATCGAGGTGCTGGCACTGGAACTCTCGCTGCAGGCTGGCAGGCTGGAGCTGAAACCCCTCTCGCTGAAGCTGGCGGAGGGTCAGATCGAGGCTGGCCTGACCCTCGACAGCACTAAATCCACACCGGCCTTGGGAATACAGCTGACGGCGGAGCAGCTCGACCTGGCAATCTTGGCTCGCGCCTTGGGCGTGGAGCAGATCAGTCAGGGCAGGCTGGATCTGATTATCGACCTGCGGGGCAGAGGTAGATCGCCCCGTGCCCTGTTGCAGCAGCTGCAGGGCGACAGCCATCTCGAGCTGAAGCAGCTAGCGCTGCAGCTCAAAAATCCGCAGCGCAAATCGCTGCTTCCGCTGCGGCTCGAACATCTGCGGATGGGGTTCGATGCTGCCAAAGGGCCGCTGGCGTACCAGCTGGTTGGCAGCTATGGGGAGGATCCTTTTAGCGCGGACGGCCAGATCGGTTCCCTGGCTGAACTGTTGTTGAGTCGGCCGACCCCGCTACAGATTAACGCCGCGGCGTTGGATGCGGCGCTCTCGATAGAGGGTATGGTCAAGATTCCGCTGACGGCCAAAGAGGTCGAGCTGCAGCTTGGCCTGGATGCGCCCCATCCGGATAGAACCGTCAAGGCGCTGGCTGCGTGGGTGCCGGCGCTCAAAGAGGCCGGGCCGATACCCGCTCTGCCGCTGAAAATTTCGGGCCAGCTGAAAGCGCAGCAAGATCGCTATAGCCTGGATGAGATGCTGCTGACTCTGGGCAACAGCGGCCTCTCCGGCTGGTTGGTGTTCAGCCTCGAGGGTGAGCGCCCGGCAGTGGAGGCGGAGCTGGCCTCCAATCTGCTGGACATCGATGCGATCTTTCCACCACCGCCGCAAACACAGACACCGGTTCAGAAGGCTCAGAGGGAGTCGAGCGAGATTCTGGAGGTGGATTCGTCGGGGGAGAAGGCAGCAGAGCCAGCGGCGCTGGAGTTCCTCTTCTCTAAAGAGCCCTTGCCGCTGGAGAGCCTCAAGTTGGCTGATCTGGAGCTTGTCTATCGGGCGAAACAGATCACCGGCCGTGGCCATGTAGCCAAAGACCTCGAGCTTCAGCTCTCGCTGAAGGATGGCATCCTGCAGCTGAAGCCGCTGCAGGGCCTCTTTTCAGGGGGCAGGATGAGCAGTCATCTCAGGCTCGACAGCCGCCCCTTGTCGCCCCGTTTGGAAACAGATCTGCAGATTAGCCAGCTCGACTATGGGGAGTTGCTGGCGGGACCGGGGGAGGCGCCGCAGTTTGCCGGCAAGGCTGATCTGGATCTGCAACTGCGAGGCTCGGGAGATTCTGTGCATGAGCTGATGGCGGGGGCGGATGGTGAGGCCCGTCTAGTGATCAATGATGGGCGCTATTTGAGCGGGGCGATCGGTTTCCTCGCTACCGATATGCAGGCGCTGTTGCCGTCGCCCGATGATAAAGAGGGCCAGCCGATCAACTGCGGTGTGGTCCATTTCGATATCGTAAAGGGCCAGGCGGATGCCCGGGCCATCGTCTTCGACACCGGTGCCTTGTCGCTGATCGGCACAGGTAAGATCGATCTTGGCAGAGAGCAGCTGGATCTGCGTCTGGACCCGCGGGCGAAGAATGTCAGTGTGATGAAGCTGACCCTGGTGCCGCTCAGTGTTGGGGGCACGCTGGCGCATCCGACGATTACCCCCAAGGTGGCGGGAACACTGAAGACCACCGCCACCACCCTGACCGCGCTAGCCACCGGCGGAACCTCCCTGCTGGTGGAGGCGCTGGCGGAGAAGGTGGTGGATCAGATCGATGAGACCGACTACTGCACTATGGCGTTGAACGGCAAGCGGGTCGAGCCCGCGTTTCTCGGCACCGTCAAAAAGGAGAGTGGGGATCAACAGGGTGAAGAGGAAAACCGGATGGGGGGTGGTGATCTGCCCATTGCAGAGTGAGCAATCAGGCACATGGCGGAGCGGTGTTGCCCTTCAGCGGCCCCCCAGATGCTCCGATTGCCCATAATCAATGCCGCCGCTGCACCCTTTTGCTGAAATTGACCGATCTTCAATCCCTGCTGGAGTAGTAATGGACAAGGAAAAGCGCGCACAACTCGCCGAACAGGCCTATGCGAAGGCGACTCAATATGAACTGGATTATGGCTGCTGCCCTCAGTGTGTGTTGGCCACGGTGCAGGAGACCATTGGCATCATCAGTGACGAGACGATCAAGGCGAGTCATGGCCTCTCTGGCGGTGGAGGTCTGATGGGGCAGGGTGCCTGTGGCGCGCTCACCGGTGGCCTGATGGCGCTCAGCGCCAAGCGCGGGCGGGATCGGGACAAACTCGACCGGGGGCGAGGCATCGGCAACTTTCGCAAGGGTCGGGAGCTGGTCGAGCGCTTCCGCGAGGAGTTCGGCGGCATCACCTGTGAAGAGTTGCAGCAACGCTTCACAGGCCGCACCTATGACCTGTGGGATGCAACGGAATACAAAGCCTTTGACGATGCACGCGGTGAGCAGTGTGCCCGCGCTACTGGTGTGGTCACCAAATGGGTGGTGGAGATGATCTGAGCGGTGCTGAACTGCTAGACTTCCCGCTTTCTGTCTTCACCAGCTGGGGCTCAGCGATTGAGATGAACCAAGAGAAGCGCCGGCATATCTTTGAGCGGCTGCAGCAGGCCAACCCCAACCCCACCACGGAACTTAACTACAGCTCGACCTTCGAGCTGCTGATTGCGGTGATCCTCTCCGCCCAAGCTACCGACAAGGGGGTCAACAAGGCCACCGCTCGGCTCTTTCCGGTGGCCAACACTCCGGCGGGGATCCTCGAACTGGGCGAGACGGGGCTGAAGGAATACATCAAGACCATCGGCTTGTTCAACAGCAAGGCGAAAAACATCATCGCCGCCTGTCGGATGCTGCTGGAGCATCATGGTGGCGAGGTGCCGGAGCAGCGCAAGGCGCTGGAGGCGCTGCCGGGGGTGGGGCGCAAGACCGCCAATGTGGTGTTGAATACCGCCTTCGGCCATCCCACAATGGCGGTGGATACGCATATCTTCCGGGTTGGTAACCGCACCCGGCTGGCGCCAGGCAAGACACCGCTGGAGGTGGAGAAAAAGTTACTGCGCTGGATTCCACAGGAGTTTTTGCAGGATGCGCACCACTGGCTGATCTTGCATGGGCGTTATACTTGTGTGGCGCGCAAGCCGCGTTGCGGCAGTTGTGTGATCGAAGATCTCTGCGAATGCTGCGAGAAAACCGAATGAAAGTGGCCGCGGCCGCAGCTTTGTCGAGGATTGAGAGGAGGAATGATATGAAACGATGGGCTACTCTGCTGGCGATTGCCGCCCTGCTTGCCTCAAGCTCCGTCTGGGCGGGCAATGGCCTGATCAATGTGCGTAGCGAGTTTGGCGTGGAGCGCACCATGAATCGTCTGCAAAAAGTTGTAAAGGTCGCCGGCATGAAAGTATTTGCCCGTATCGACCACGCCAAGGGTGCCGCCAGCGTTGGCAAGAGCCTGCGACCGACCCAGCTGCTGATCTTTGGTAGCCCCAAGGCGGGCACCCCGCTGATGATCAGCGACCAGCGGGTCGGTATCGATCTGCCGCTGAAGGTGCTGGTCTGGCGGGATGCCAAAGGCGTAGTCTGGCTCAGCTACACTCGTCCGGCGCGTATTCTCAATCGCTTTGGCATCCACGATCGGGAGCCGGTGAAAAACAAGATGGCTGCGGTGCTGGCGAAGTTCGCCAAGGCAGCGACGCAAAACCCCTGACTGAGGCGCTATCCCATTGTTTGGAGGTGACAGAGATAAGATCCGCCAGGTGTTCGTCGACGCCTGGCGCAAGCGTATCGGCGGTGAGCCGATGCAGCCGCTGGAGCTGGTGGTGGCGGGCATCATCGAACTGCATCCGGAGTATCAACCGATGCTGCTGGATGGCGAGCAGGCCAAGGCACGTGACTTTCTGCCCGAGGGTGGTGAGTCCAACCCGTTTCTGCATATGGGGATGCACATCACCTTGCAAGAGCAGGTCAGCACCGATCGGCCAGCCGGCATCGCCGGCTACCATCAGCGCCTCTGTCAGCGGCTGGATGACCCTCATGAGGCGGAGCACCAGATGATGGAGTGCCTTGGCCGCATCCTCTGGGAGGCCCAATCGAACAAGCGCATGCCCGATGAGGCGGCCTATCTCGAATGTCTGAAGCGTTTAGTACTCTGATATGGGCGGGGTGAACTTCCGCAACTGCGCCCTGTGCCGAGTGATGCGCGGCTTTGCCTTTGGCGGTATGGGCGCGGCGATCTTTGGTTATGGCTCGATCTGGTTGTTCGGGGTTGAGCAGAATGAAGCGATCTATTATGCGCTCTTCGGCGCCATCGCATTGACTGCCTGGGTGCATCGCAAACGCTCTGACGATCGTTGAGTCTGGTTCGGCCCGCTTCTTCCGTCCAGCTTTCGTGGCGCAATTGTTGTTTCAGGATTAGGATTAAGTTAAGGGCTTCTCAGTCTGTTGGCCTTTTGGCAAAGGCCAGGTGACACGGGGGCGAAACTCCGCAACAGAGGGGAGAGTGCTATGTCGATGACTTGGGTAGTGGTAGCAGACTCCAGTCGGGCCCGTATCTTCAATGTCGAGAAACCGGCCAGGGCGCTCAACGAGATTCAGACAGTCACCCATCCAGAGGCGCGACTGCATGAGGGCGACCTGATCTCCGATAAGACCGAGAAGCCGGATGTACGCCGGCAGGTCGAGGCTGATCGCTTCGCCGCTCATGTCTGCTCGGTACTCGAGGCGAAGCGCAAGAATGGTGAGTGCCAGCGTCTCTATCTGGTGGCTGCGCCCAGCTTCCTCGGCATGATACGCAAGCATCAGAGCGCCGCTTTGAAGCAGCTGGTGGTGGCGGAGGTTGATAAAAACCTGGCGATGCAGGACGCTACGGAGATCCTTCAGCATCTGCCTAAGCTGCTCTGACCGGCTTGCGCACACGGCTGATGGAAAAACTAAACCCACTCAGGCCCGATCAGCTCTACCGGGAGTGCGATCTCAGCGGGCTTGAGTTTACCACCACCGCAGAGCTGGAGCCGTTGACCGAAACGGTGGGTCAGGAGCGGGTCAGTGAGTCGCTCGATTTTGGCGTCGGCATCGAGCATGAGGGCTACAATCTCTATGTGATGGGCTCTG
Source organism: endosymbiont of Ridgeia piscesae (assembly GCF_001443665.1). Classification (NCBI taxonomy): domain Bacteria; kingdom Pseudomonadati; phylum Pseudomonadota; class Gammaproteobacteria; species endosymbiont of Ridgeia piscesae. Next base: position 53,839 of record NZ_KQ557117.1, read on the forward strand.
CCGGGGTCGGTCGCCACCGGGTCACCATCGATGCCCTTAAACGCCTCACCCAGGAGTCCGGCAAGCGTTCGGTGGACTGGTGTTATTTGGCCAATTTCGACACTCCACATCGGCCGATCGCGATTAGTCTGCCGCCTGGTATGGGCCGGGAGCTGCGCAGCGACATGCAAGAGCTGGTGGTTGAGCTGCTTAGCGCGATCCCATCCAGCTTCGAGAGCGAGCATTTTCAGCGACGCGCAGCGGCGATCCACGACAGTATCAAATCCCGTGAGCAGGAAGCGGTGGAGCTGTTTAGCGAGAAGAGCCGCCAGCAGAGCGTCGCCCTGCTACACACCCCGGACGGCTACACTCTTGCGCCGATTGTGGATGACAAGGTGCTCTCCTCCAAGCAGTTTGCCAAGCTGCCGAAGAAGCAACGGAAGGTACTGCAGGCGAAGATCGATCAGTTCCGCGACCAGCTGCGCCAAGTGTTGGGACAGATCCCGATGTGGCAGCGGGAGCTGCGCAGCCGCTACAAAGAGCTGGAGCTGGAGGTGGTGGGGCTGGTGATTGATCAGCTGATCGGCGAGCTGGCCAGTAAATATGCAGAACAGCATGAGCTGCTGAGCTACTTTGAGCGCCTGCACCGGGATCTGCTGCAGCAGATTGAACTATTTAGCGGGACCGATGAGGAGAGCGAGTCCCCTCCAGGAGCGGATGCCCCCCGCTTCAATCGCTACAAGGTCAACCTGCTGGTGGACAACCGGGATGGCCCGGCGGTGCCGATCCTGCACGAGACCAATCCGACCTACCAGAACCTGCTCGGACGGATCGAGCATATGGCGCGCCTCGGCACCATTGCTACCGACTTCACCCTGATCAAAGCGGGTGCGCTGCACCGCGCCAACGACGGTTTTCTGCTGCTGGAGGCAGAGAAACTGCTCGCCAATCCCTACGCTTGGGAGGCGCTGAAGCGCACCCTGAAATCCCGCGAGATCCGCATCGAATCCCTGGAGCGCCAGCTCAGCTTGGTTAGTACCACCAGTCTGGAGCCGGAGCCTATTCCCATCGACCTGAAGGTAATCCTGATCGGCGACCGCCACATCTACCATCTGTTGAAAGCCTATGATGCCGAGTTCAGTCAGCTGTTCAGGGTAGTGGCCGACTTTGCCGAGACTCTGCCGCGACAGCCGGGCAACGATCAGCGATTTCTGCGGCTGGTGGCTACTCTGCAGCAGCGTGAGGGGTTGCGGCCGATCGAGCGTATGGCGGCAGCGCGGATAGTGGAGTGGGCGGCGCGCCGCGCCGGCGACGGAGCTCGGCTCTCGCTGCACATGGGCAGTCTGGTTGATCTGCTGCAGGAGGCTGACTACTGGAGCGCCAGGGAGCAAAAAGAACAGATTGGCGTGGCGCAGCTGGAGCATGCTATCGAGCATCAGCAGCGACGTGTTGGTCAGCTGCAGGAGCGTATGCAGCAGGAGATCCTCGACGGCATCCTGATGATCGATACCGGCGGCATTCAGCTGGGTCGGGTTAATGGCCTGTCGGTGATCCAGGTGGGGGATTACAGCTTCGGCATGCCGAACCGCATCAGCGCCACTGCGCGCATCGGCAGTGGCGAGGTGATCGACATCGAACGCGAGGTCGATATGGGCGGGCCGATTCACAGCAAGGGGGTGTTCATCCTCTCCGCTTACCTCAATCGCCGCTACGCTCGCTATCAGCCGTTATCGGTCTCGGCGACCCTGGTGTTCGAGCAGAACTATGGCGAGGTGGAGGGTGACAGCGCCTCCGCCGGCGAGCTCTGTGCGCTGCTCTCAGCGCTCGGCGATCTGCCGCTGAAGCAGTCCCTGGCGATCACCGGTTCGGTCAATCAGCATGGTGAGATGCAGCCGATCGGCGGGGTCTGCGAGAAGATCGAGGGCTTCTTCGATATTTGCCAGGCGCGCGGTCTAGATGGCAGCCACGGAGTGATCATCCCACAGGTCAATTTGTCCGATCTGATGCTGAAAAAGAGCCTGCGCGAGGCCGCTGCTGAGGGCCTGTTTTCTATCTATGTGGTGCGCCATGTGGAGCAGGCGATGGAGCTCTTCACTGGGATGCTGGCGGGGGTGGCGGATGAGCAGGGGGTCTACCCCAAGCAGACCGTCAACGGCAAGGTGCAGGTACGGCTGGCGGAGTGGTTTGCGCTGCGCCTGCAGCTCTCCGGTGGGCAGGGCTGAGTGCGCGATCTACTCGCCTGATTCGAGAACCCGGCAGCGCAGCCTGCCGCGGGCCAGCCTGGTCTCTACCTGGTCGCCGACAGTGACCTCGGCGGCGTCCCGCAGGATCGTCCCGTCTTCACTGCTGACAATGGCAAAGCCCCGTTCCAGGGTGGTGAGCGGACTGAGGTTGTGCAGATCCCGGGCGAACTGGGCCAACTGTCCCTGGGCCTGTTCGAGTCGACTCTCCATCGCCTGTTGCAGCCGCTGCTGCAGATGGTGATGTCTTTCGTCTAACGGTGCCAGCTGATGCGCTGGTGAGGCGCTCTGCAGCCGCCGTTGCAGATAGCTGAGGGCCAGCTGGGCGCGGCTCAGTTGTCGCCCCTGGCTCTGTTGCAGGCGTTCCGCCAGCTTCTCCATCCGTTGTTCAAATCGCACCAGGCGCTGCAGCGGGCTCTGTGGCTGCAGGCGCTGTTGCAGATGCGCCAGGTTGAGCCGGGCACTGTCGAGTTGGCGGGTCTGCTGTTGGCGCAGTCGCAGCCGCAGTTCGTCCAGGCGCTGGCTGAGCTGGCTCAGATGCTGCTGCGGGTGCTGCCGCTGCAGGCGTGCGCTGAGTTGTCTCAGCCGCTCTGTATGGCTGGTAGTGATGTGGCGCAGCCGTGTCTGGAGTTGTTGCTGGAGGCTGTTGAGGCGGCTGCGCAGCTCGACCTGCTCGGGGCTGGCCAGTTCGGCGGCGGCGGAGGGGGTGGCGGCGCGCTGATCGGCGACAAAGTCGGCGATGGTGAAGTCGATCTCGTGGCCGATGCCGGTGATCAGCGGGATCTGCGAGTCGAAGATGGCGCGCGCCACACGCTCATCGTTGAACGGCTGCAGATCCTCCAGGGAGCCGCCGCCGCGCGCCAGGATCAGCAGATCGCAGTGCTGCTGCCGGTTGGCCAGTTGCAGCATCTGTACGATCTGCTGTGCTGCCGTGTCGCCCTGCACCTGCACCGGGTGGATCAGCAGCGGAATCGCCGGGAAGCGTCGCGCCAGCACCGTCAGCAGGTCGCGCAGGGCGGCGCCGGAGGGGGAGGTGATCAGGCCGATCTGGCGGGGCAGCCTGGGCAGCGGTTGCTTGTGCTCGCTATCGAACAGCCCCTCGGCGGCGAGCTTCGCCTTGAGCCGGTCGAACGCCTGACGCAGCGCGCCTTCGCCGGCGGGCTCCATATGTTCGATGTTGAGCTGGAACTCGCCGCGCGCCTCGTAGAGGCTGACCCGGGCGCGCACCAGTACCTGCTGGCCGTTTTGCGGCTGGAAGCGAAGCCGCTGGCGCTTGATACGGAACATTGCGCAGCGTACCTGGGCCACCTGGTCCTTCAGGGTGAAGTAGATGTGGCCAGAGGCGGGACGCGCCAGGTTGGAGATCTCGCCCTCCACCCAGAGCAGCGGGAAGCTGCCCTCGATGACTGCGCGGCTCTCCCGCACTAGGCGGGAGATGGAGTAGATATCCCGGTTGGGCTTAAGCTGGCTGTTCATTGGTTGCGCGGCTGTTGCAGCGCCACTTTCTGGGTGGTATCGATGAGAAAGTGGCGTAGCAGGGCGTTGAGCTTCTCGGTGTCGACCGGTTTCAGCAGGTAGGTGTCCATGCCTGCGTCGAGGCACTCCTGCTTGACCTCTTCAGCGGTGTTGGCGGAGAGGGCGATGATCGGTAGGTGGGTGCCAGGCTTCTCCCGGCTGCGGTAGATGCGGGTGAATTCGATGCCGTCCATGTGCGGCATGCGAACGTCCACCAGGGCGAGATCAAAGCCGCTGGAACGGCTCAGGTCGAGGGCCTGTTTGCCGTCCTGCGCACGCTTTACTCGGTAGCCGGCCTTCGTCAGCATGGTATTGATCAGCTGAAAGCTGATGCTGTCATCCTCAGCCACCAGCACGTGGGTCTCGCGGGTGGCCTCCAGTAGCGGTACAAAACCGCTCTCCAGGGCGAATTTCGAGTCTTCGTCCAGGGGCTGGTCGTCGATCAGCTGTTCGATGGCATGCCACAGATCGACCGGGTTGATCGGCTTGCGCAGGTTGAGATTGTGGTTGTCGCTGCTGATCGCGTGGGTGAAGGTCAGAAACAGTACTGGCGCGCTCTTTCCCAGATAGTTGAGGAGCCGTTCGGCGCGTTCCCGGGTGTCATCGGTGGCAGGGGATTCTGCCACCAGCAGCAGGTCTACCGGATTGCCGTTGAAGCCGGAGTCTGGATCGATCTGGCGATTGTCGTAATGATCCAGCAGGATCACCTGAATGCCAGCCTGGCAGCAGTAGTCGACCAGTGCATTGCGGCTCTCCGGCGAGGGTTCGGAGATGGCGACGGTAACCCCCTGCAGCGCCTCTGGAGGGCTGGGTGGGTCGTCCGGTATCTCTCTCAGGCAGGGTAGCTTCAACCAGAAGCAGCTGCCCCTGCTGGTCTCGCTGCCGAAACCGATCTCACCGCCCATCATCTTTGTCAGATCCCGTGCGATGGTGGTGCCGAGGCCGGTACCGCGGTACTCGCGGGTACGGGAGGAGTCCGACTGCCAGAATTCGTCGAAGATCCGGTTGCGCTTCTCTTTGTCGATGCCGATGCCGGTATCTTGCACCTCGAGCTGCAGATAGTGCTGTTCATCGTTATGCAGCGTCAGTGTGACGGTTATATGGCCGGAGGGGGTAAATTTCACTGCATTGCCGATCAGATTGTAGAGGATCTGGCGAAAGCGCAGTTCGTCGGCGAGGATCTCGTTCGGTACATTGGCGTCGATGCGGCAGACCAGCTCCACCCCCTTGCTGGCAGCGCTGGTGCCGAGGCCGTTGCAGACGTCGATGACGCAGCTGCGGAGATCGAACGCCGAGGGGTGCAGCTCCAGCTTGTTGGCGTCGATCTTGGAGAAGTCGAGGATGTCGCCGATCAACGCCGCCAAGGTGTCGGCGGAGGAGCTGATGGAGCCGATGTAGCCGCGCTGTTCGCGGTTGAGCCGGGTGGCGCCGAGCAGCCGAGAGAGGCCGATGATACTGGAGAGCGGGGTGCGCAGTTCGTGGGTCATGACCGCGAGGAAGTTGCCGCGGGCGCGGCTGGCAGCCTCGGCGGTTTGACGTGAGAAGTGTAGCCGGCGCAGCAACATAAACTGATAGAGCGGCAGGATGATCAGGCCAACCAGCAGGAACAGGGTGTAGAGAAAATGCTGCGACCAGCCGTCCATCAGGGTGATCACCAAGCTGTAGCCGATGATACTGGCGGCGCAGGAGAAGAGCAGATTGTGGGTGCCGTAGCGGGTGCCTTGGGAGACGAATGACCAGAGGTAGATGAGGAAAAAAGGGCTGAAGGGGTTGCCGCTGAGATAGATGCAGAAGGAGGTGCCGCTGACATCCGCAAGTGCGGCGTGCAACTGCCGTCTGGGGTTCGCTTGGGGTTTCCATATGGTATGCAGCAGCAGCCCGATGAACCAGGCGAGATGGATGCCAAAAAAGAGGATGAAATCCTCCCAGGCAAAGGGAAACAGCTCGCGCCATCTGCCGATGATGAGCACGCTCGCCATCATCACCCAGGCCAGCAGCCGTACCACGGATGATTGCAGTTCATCGCTGTTGCGCAATCTCGTCAGTATGGGGTGGTTTGCGTGTGTGAGCATTGGGGCGACCTAGTCTCTACTCAGCCTCTTTCTATTGCGGGCAGTATATCCCGGATCTTTTCAGGATGGTTGATAGCGATGTTTTCCAGCTACCCTGCTGAGGTGCCTGTCGATGACCAGACCATTCAACCAGCCGATCTCTGTTTGAGAATTTTGGCCCGTGGTAGGTGATCCAGTTTACCGGTACCGTGGCAGATTCTATAATGCCCCGCCTGATCCACTCCGATGCGGAAACGAAGACTATGCGTGTAATCGAGGATGCCCTCACATTTGATGATGTCTTGTTGGTGCCGGCCCACTCTACGGTGTTGCCCAACGATGTCGATCTGCGGACCAAACTGACCCGCGATATCAACCTCAATATCCCGCTGGTCTCAGCTGCCATGGATACGGTCACCGAATCCCGTTTCGCCATTGCGCTGGCCCTGGAGGGTGGTATTGGCATCGTCCACAAGAACATGACCCCGGAAGAGCAGGCCCAACAGGTCGCCAACGTCAAAAAGTATGAGGCGGGAGTGATCCGCAGCCCGATCACGGTGGCGCCCAACATCAGCATCGGCGAGGTGGTGGAGCTGACCAGTGCGCACAATATCTCCGGTGTGCCGGTGGTGGATGGCGACAAGCTGGTGGGTATAGTTACCGGACGCGATCTGCGTTTCGAGACCAAGATGGACGATCCGGTGCGCAACATTATGACCCGCAAGGATAAGCTGGTCACCGTCAACGAGGGCGCCGATCGTGACGAGGTGTTGCAGCTGCTGCACAAATACCGCATCGAGAAGGTGCTGGTGGTGAACGGTGAGTTCAAGCTGCGTGGCATGATCACGGTGAAGGATATCCAGAAGGCGAAGGATAACCCCAACGCCTGCCGCGACGATCAGGAGCGGCTGCGGGTTGGCGCCGCGGTCGGCGTTGGCGCGGGCACTGAGGAGCGGGTCGAGCGGCTGGCCGAGGCCGGTGTCGATGTGATCGTGGTGGATACCGCCCACGGCCACTCCCAGGGGGTGCTCGACCGGGTCGCTTGGGTCAAGAAACACTATCCCGAGGTGCAGGTGATCGGCGGTAATATCGCCACTGCCGAGGCGGCCCAGGCGCTGGTGGATGCCGGTGCGGATGCGGTCAAGGTGGGGATTGGCCCAGGCTCGATCTGTACCACCCGCATTGTCGCTGGTGTCGGCGTGCCCCAGGTGACGGCAGTCTCCAACGTGGCGAAGCAGCTGGAGGGCAGCGGCGTGCCGCTGATCGCCGATGGCGGGCTGCGCTACTCCGGCGATATCGCCAAGGTACTGGCGTCAGGCGCCTACTCGGTGATGGTCGGTGGCATGTTCGCCGGCACTGACGAGTCGCCCGGCGAGGTGGAGATCTTCCAGGGACGCTCCTACAAGTCCTATCGCGGCATGGGCTCGTTGGGCGCGATGTCCGGCAAGCAGGGCTCCAGCGATCGCTACTTCCAGGAGAGCACCGACAAGGAGAAGCTGGTGCCCGAGGGTATCGAAGGACGCGTCCCCTACAAGGGCTCGGTGACCAACATAATCTACCAGCTGGTGGGTGGTATCCGCTCCAGCATGGGGTACACCGGTTGTGCGAATCTCGATGAGATGCGCACCAAGCCGCGCTTTGTGCGAGTTACTGGCGCCGGCATGACCGAGTCCCATGTGCACGATGTGACCATTACCAAAGAAGCGCCCAACTACCGTCGGGACTGATTGACTGTAGGTCCGCCTTCAGGCGGACATCTCCGGCTAAAGCCGGACCTACGATACTGGATCGATCCAGAGAGGCACGAGGCTCGGGTTTTCGGTAGAAAACGCCCTGTAGCTTGGTGCCTTTCTGGTTTAAACGACTGGAAAAAACATGACCACTGACATCCACGCCCATCGCATCCTGATTCTTGATTTTGGCTCCCAATACACCCAGCTGATCGCCCGCCGGGTGCGCGAATCGGGGGTCTACTGCGAGATCTTTCCCTACGACAATGCGGGTATGGGGCTGGAGCACAAGCCCAGCGGGGTGATCCTCTCTGGCGGACCGGAGACGGTGACTGCCGACGAGGCGCCGCGCGCGCCGCAGCAAGTGTTCGAGCTGGGGGTGCCGGTGCTGGGCATCTGCTACGGCATGCAGACCATGGCGGCACAGCTGGGAGGTAAGGTGGCGGCCTCCGACAAGCACGAATACGGCTATGCTCAGGTGCGCGCCCGCGGCCACTCCAAGCTGTTGAAGGATATCGAGGACCATACCAATGAACAGGGCTATGGCCTGCTTGATGTCTGGATGAGCCACGGCGATCGGGTCGAGGTGCTGCCGCCCGGCTTCCATGTGATCTGCGAGACCGACAATGCGCCGCTGGCGGGGATGGCCGATGAAGAGCGTGGTTTCTACGGCATCCAGTTCCACCCGGAGGTGACCCACACCCGCCAGGGCAAGCGCATTCTCGATCACTTCCTGTTCCAGATCTGTGGTTGTGAGGCGCTCTGGACCCCGGGTCAGATCATCGAAGAGAGCATCACCCAGGTGCGCGAGCAGGTGGGGGATGCCCAAGTGGTGCTCGGCCTCTCCGGTGGTGTCGACAGCTCAGTGGTGGCGGCCCTGCTGCACCGGGCGATCGGCGATCAGCTGACCTGTGTCTTCGTCGACAATGGCCTGTTGCGGCTCCATGAGGGTGATCAGGTGATGGCGACGTTTGCCGAACATATGGGGGTGCGGGTGATCCGGGTCGATGCGGAGGATCGCTTCCTCAAGGCGTTGAAAGGGGTCTCGGACCCGGAGCAGAAACGCAAGATCATCGGCAACCTCTTCATCGACATCTTCGAGGAGGAGGCGAGCCGGCTGGAGGATGTGGCCTTCCTCGCCCAAGGCACCATCTACCCTGACGTGATCGAGTCCGCCGGCGCCGCCTCCGGCAAGGCCCACGTGATCAAGTCACACCACAATGTGGGCGGCCTGCCCGACTACATGAAGCTGAAGCTGGTGGAGCCGTTGCGCGAGCTGTTCAAGGATGAAGTGCGCAAGATCGGTGTCGAGCTCGGTCTGCCCTCCGAGATGATCTATCGCCACCCCTTCCCAGGGCCGGGACTGGGGGTGCGCATCCTCGGCGAGGTGAAGAAGGCGTATGCCGACATCCTGCGTCAGGCGGATCACATCTACATCGAGGAGCTGCGCAAGCACAACCTCTACGACGAGGTGAGTCAGGCGTTTGCGGTGTTCCTGCCGGTCAAGTCGGTGGGCGTGGTGGGCGATGCGCGCCGCTACGAATACGTAGTCTCGCTGCGCGCGGTGAAGACGATCGATTTCATGACCGCCAGCTTCGCCCATCTGCCGTTCGATTTTCTCGAAGAGGTGTCGCGCCGCATCATCAACGAGGTGGCGGGGATCTCGCGGGTCGCCTACGATATCTCGAGCAAGCCGCCGGCGACGATCGAGTGGGAGTAAATGACCCCAGACGAACAAGACCACCACTTCATGCAGCGTGCCCTTGAGCTCGCCGCCAAGGCGGAGGCCGCGGGCGAGGTGCCGGTCGGTGCCTTGCTGGTGCGTGATGGGGAGGTGATCGGCGAAGGCTGGAACCGGCCGATCGGCAGCCATGACCCCACTGCCCATGCGGAGATCTGTGCGCTGCGGGATGCGGCTCGGCGGGTCGGCAACTACCGTCTGCCCGATACCACGCTCTATGTCAGCCTGGAGCCCTGCCCGATGTGTGCCGGCGCGATCGTGCACGCGCGGGTCAAACGGGTGGTCTATGCTGCCTCTGATCCGCGTAGCGGGGCTGCCGGCAGTGTCTTCGATCTGCTGCCTTCGGATCAGCGTTTCAACCACCGAGTTGAGTCAGAAGGGGGGCTGCTGGCAGAGCAGAGCGCGAATCGTCTGCGGGATTTCTTTCGTGCGCGAAGAAACAAAGATCAAATAAAAGGGACATTGGGATGAGGGAATCGGCCGTTTCTATATGGGGCTGGGGTTATTCAATGACTCTGTGTGGAGCCATCTGTGGCCTCTCATTTGCCGTCTCGGCAGCCGACTCATTCAGTGAACGGGAGCGTTGTCTGCTGGATGCTTTGGCCAAGGCAGAGGGCTCAACTCCGGTGGCCCGGTTGCGCGAACAGTGCCTGCTGCAGTCACAATCGTCGCAGATGGTTGAAACGGTTCAGCTAATACTGCGCCAGGATGATGAGTCGCTGATCGCTCAGCGGGTTGAGGATGAGCACCGCACCCAGGACGATCCGTTTGTGATCACCCCCCACAAGCGCAACTATGTGATGTTCGCCAGCTACAACGCTTCCCCCAACTCCAGGCCCTACGCTGTGACGGATGAGGACTTCAGTAATACTGAGATCAAATTCCAGTTGAGCTTCAAGGTCCCGGTGGTGGATGACCTATTTGGCGACAATGGTGATCTCTATGTCGCCTACACTCACCTTGCTTTCTGGCAGGCCTATAACCAGAAGTTTTCATCACCCTTTCGTGAGACCAACTATGAGCCGGAGGTGTTTCTCTTGTTCGACAACGATTGGGAACTGTTTGGCTGGAAAAACCCGAAGATCAGGTTGGGGATGGTGCACCAGTCGAATGGGCGGTCAGAGCCACTCTCACGCAGTTGGAACCGGCTCTTTGCCCAGTTTATCTTCGAAAAGGACAATCTCTTTCTCGGGGTAAAGCCCTGGTATCGGATTCCCGAGTCTGAAGAGAACGATAACAATCCGGATATCCTTGACTATATGGGGTATGGCGAGCTGCAAGGGATCTATAAAAATGGTGAGCACAGCTACAGTTTCATGCTGCGCAACAATCTCAATTGGGATGAGAATCGGGGCGCGATTCAGCTCGACTGGATCTTCCCGTTACATCGCCGTTTTCATGGTTATCTGCAGTATTTTAACGGCTATGGAGAGAGTATGGTCGACTACAATGCCAGCAGTAACCGATTGAGTTTTGGAGTGGCGTTGACTGATTGGTTATGAGGCCAGCTCAGAGCGCTTCCGGTGAGATGGCGAGTGCCGGGTGGGATGGCTGCTCAGGGGGCGGTTCCTGTTTCTGCCGCTCTGTCCACTTCAGCAACTCATGGTAGGCGCGTACGTTATCGACGTAGTTGACCGGCTCCTGGCCGCGCGCATAGCCGTGTCTGACGGTGGAGTACCACTTTTTCCGGCTCAGCAGCGGTAGGTGCTGTTTTACGTCTGCCCATTTATCCGGGTTACCGCCATCACGCTCGGTGATGATGCGCGCATCCTCCAGGTGGCCAAAGCCGACATTGTATCCGGCCAGGATCAGCCAGGTCCGGTCCGGGTTTTCGATGCGCGGCGGGATCCGCGTATCCAGGTATTTCAGGTAGCGTGAACCGCCAAAGATGCTCTGCTCCGGGTTGAGGCGGTCTTCCACCTGCATCTGTTTTGCGGTGTTCTTGGTCAGCATCATGATGCCACGTACCCCGGTGGGGGACTTGGCATTGGGCCTCCAGTGGGACTCCTGATAGCCGATCGCCGCTAGCAGTTGCCAGTCGAAGCCAGTCTCTTCCGCGGCGGCCCGGAAAAATGCCTCATATTTGGGCAGGCGGTCCTTTATGTGACGCTTGAAGTCCCGTGTGTCGACAAAGTTAAGCCGCCCGATATGGCCGTAGTGGCGCTCCTTCAACTGGGCAAGGGTGCCGTTTTTCTTGATCACCGTGAAGAAGTCGCGGATCGCCTCGTAGAGGCTGGTATCATCCTTGTGCGCCATCGCCCAGGCTAGTTGTTGAGGCTTGGTCAGGTCGAAGCCGACACGGATATTGGGCATGAATCGGCGGTTGACGGCAACCTCGTTGGAGTCGGCGATAGTGAAGTCGATCTGGCCATCCTGCACCATCTGCAGCAGGTCGGAACTCTCCAACTCCCGGTGGGCGGTCCAGGAGAGTCCGGTATATTGCTTCTGTAGCCGTTGTAACTCCTCCTCGTGGCTGGAGTCGGCCAGAATCTCCAGTCGCTTGCCGATCAGATCGTCAACTTTTTTGGGGCGCAGGCTGCCACTACGGTAGACCACCTGTTGGGTGATCTCATGGTAACTGGGGCCAAAACGGATCCTGGTCTCGCGGTTGGGAGTGATAGTGAGGCCGGCGGCGGTAATGTGGGCTTTGCCTTCGATGATGCTGGAGAGTAGGCCGTCCACCCGGTTGGGGACGATAAACCGAACCTTGACCCCGATACGCTGGGCGAACAGTTTGACCAGATCGTACTCGAAACCGGTCATCTTTCCGTCCGGTCCCTCATAGTAGGTGGTTCCACTGTTGCGGGTGGCGACCACAAGCTCACCCCCTGCCTTGATGCGGTCCAGCAGGGGAGGGGGGATGCTACAACCTGAGAGGGAGAGCAGCAAAGCAAGTACAACAGCCAATCGCATCATTCAGATTGAGAAAATGTCAGTGTTTTATGTAGAATAGCCGCCCGTCCATTGATGGCCTCTTTAAGATACGAAAAACAGATACCTGAGTGTCTGTCAAGAATCAAGTGCCGCGGGAAAAATAGCGGGCAGCGCGCACAAAGGTACGGCAGTCTTCAAGTGAGTAACGCTGCGCCAGCGCAGTTTATCACGACGTATCAGGAGAGGTGCGGGAACTGGCCGAACGGCTTGAGTCGAGCAAATGGGCAGGAGGCCCGTTTCACAACGCCGTAGGCGTTGCCCACAGGGTGAGGCACATGGCTGTGCTGAATGAAATCAAGTGAACCGCAGCCCTATGGGCTGCTAGATAGCAGAGTTTTTGGAGAGGTGCCGGAGCTGGCCGAACGGGCTTGACTCGAAATCAAGTGAACCCTTGCGGGTTCCGAGGGTTCGAATCCCTCCCTCTCCGCCAAATAGTCTATAAAAACAATAAGATGTGGATTTTTGCAATGCTTCGATACCGTACCAGTCAACCAAGATAATCTTCCATCAAATCAGCCGCTTGTAAGATTTTTACTGAGCCGGCCCCCTGATAACTCATACTAATTAAGAGACGGTTTGCGTCGCGCCTGTCGGCGGAAATTCTAGGCTTATCCCGATTGGTTCGATTTCCAGGGCTGCTCCGGGAAACTCATCCAAACTCAGTCATGAGAAGGTCGTCTGCGTCTATGCCTCTCCAAAGGTGCAGCCAGCAAGTACGTCAATCTTACTGTGGCTCAGAGCATCAGCTGGTCGCTGTCCGAGGGTGTCAACGAGGCCCGTCTGTTTCCAATCCAAGCTAAATTCAATCGCTTTATCGAGTCGGGTTACTTCCGTATCTACCAGAAGCTGAAACGCAAAGGGGTGACCCTTCAATTATTGTGGTAACCGGCTGACGTGCTGTATCAGGAACGGGCGAGGTACTGCAGTGCCCAGGTCTTTGTTTCGGTGCTCGGTACCTCCAGCTACACTTTGATAGGGTCGGGAGCCGCCTTCTCAGGAGAGAAATGAACCTCTGTCGCTGCATGATTTCGGCTGGATGGAGAGGAAGAGGTTGCTCTTGAAAAATCGATCGTCAATTCCCACGTCTTTAGCAGTACCAGTAAAGGGAAAGATATCAATTTGGAGTAGGCGACGATGTCAACACTAGAGCAACTTGGTGAAGGAATGAATCACGCATGGGATGCATTGGTGGATGGCTGGCGTGATCTCTATCGCCGCGCGACAAATGCCATAACGCGATTCACGCCACATGGTTCTAAGGGGGAGCTTAGATCCAGAGATGGGGGGGAGATTGCTATCCGCAGTTCCGGCTGGGGCGTATTGGCAGCCGAGGTCTTTGATGATGATGACCGGGTGATCGTACGTCTGGAGGTGCCGGGTATGGAGCCGGATGAATTCAGGCTGGATGTCGTCGATGACATGCTGGTGGTTTGTGGTGAGAAGCAACTCCAGAGTGAACGCACTGAGGGGCGCTATCAAATATCCGAGTGTGCCTATGGTCATTTTGAACGCGCGATATGGTTGCCGGATGAAGTAGACAGCGATAAGGCCTCAGCCCGGTACAGGCGCGGCGTTCTGCGGGTGGAGTTGCCGAAATCGTCGGCCCGGCGCAGTAGAAGAATTAAAGTGAAAGTGCGCTGACAGCGCCCTCAAGAATTTAGCCAATACAGCTTTCTACACTTGTCACTGAGGAGTATGACATGAAGATAAATCGAATCGTTCCACTCCTGGTTTTGCTCTTGTGCATTGTATCGCCAGCTTATGCGCAGGACGGTGGTATCGAAAACCTGCGGGAGACTGGCAAGGCCTTTGCGTCGGTGGCCCGAACGGTCTCGCCATCGGTAGTTTTTATCCAGGTTGAAGGCAAGGCATCTGGCTCTGCAGTCACCGGGTTTTCTTCACCTTTCGGTGACAGGTCGCCATTCAACGATGATCTGTTCAAGCGATTTTTCGGTGACCGGTTTCCAGGAATCCCCCACAGTCCACGTTCTGAGATGCCGCGAGGTGAACGCCGTACAATCAGTCAGGGCTCGGGTTTTGTCTTCGCAACCAAAGATGGCCTGTTGTCCGATCAGAGCTATATCCTGACTAACAATCATGTGGTGGAAGATGCCGATAAGATACGGGTGAAGCTTCAGGACGGACGTGAATTCGATGCCAAGATTGAGGGTAGGGATCCGCAGTCCGACGTAGCCGTGCTTGTGATCAATACAGGCGGGCTTCCGGCGCTATCGTTGGGCGACTCCTCGAAGCTTGAAGTTGGTGAGTGGGTGGTAGCCATTGGCAATCCCTTTGGTCTGAGCCATACCCTCACGGTGGGTGTAGTCAGCGCCAAGGGACGCACCAGTCTTGGCATCAACGACTATGAGGATTTCATCCAGACTGATGCGGCCATTAATCCCGGCAACTCCGGAGGCCCACTGGTCAACCTGGACGGTGAGGTTGTCGGTATTAATACTGCAATTTTTTCTCGTAGTGGTGGCTATATGGGGGTTGGCTTCGCCATACCCATTAACCTGGCTAAGGCTATCGCCAATCAATTGATGGATGGTGGCGAGGTGACACGAGGCTATCTCGGGATTGTTATCCAGGCGCTAACCCCTGAATTGGCGGAATCTTTCGGCCTTGATCAGAACCTGGGCATTCTGATAGCCCAGGTATCAGAAGACTCCCCGGCCGCTCAGGCAGGTTTGCGGCAGGGTGATGTGATCGTTGCATATCAAGGCAAGCCTGTGACCGATGTTGGCCGTTTCCGTAACCAAGTCTCGCTTACCTCGCCGGGAAGCCGAGAACAACTAACCATTGTCCGTGACGGTAAGCGCCGAGGCATCACTGTAACCATCGGCACACTCGCCAAAGACAAACTAATTGCCGAGGGCCCTGCCCAAAGTGCTGATGAGCTTGGCCTGAGCGTGCAGACGTTAACACCTCAGTTGGCCGATCAGTTTGGCACCAAAGCGGGTGAAGGTGTGGTGGTGACGGAAGTCAGGCCTGGATCTATTGCCGCCATGGCGGGGATTAAGCCCGGTGCGGTGATCATGCAGGTGGAGCATAAACCAGTGAAAAGCGCTGCCGAGTTCAAGCATGCGGTGGAAAATGGTAGCAATGACAAGCGTGTGCTGTTGCTCATCCGTAGAGGTGATATGCAGCAATATGTGGTGCTGAACTGGCAATGACAACCTGAGTGATTTCTATTAGAGGCTTAGGGCAGAGACAACAGTACTACTATGGAATACAAAGACTACTACAAGATCATGGGTGTCGAAAAAGGCGCTACTCAGGATGAAATCAAGCGAGCCTACCGCAAATTGGCGCGTAAATATCATCCGGATGTGAGTAAGGAGCCGAATGCCGAAGCCAAGTTCAAAGAAGTGGGTGAAGCCTACGAGGTGCTGAAAGATCCGGAGAAGCGGGCGGCCTACGATCAACTTGGCGCCAACTGGAAGGCTGGCCAGGAGTTCCGGCCGCCGCCGGACTGGGATGCAGGGTTTGAGTTCCGCGGTGGCGGCTTCACGCCGGGGGACGCCTCGGCCTTCAGTGACTTTTTTGAGACCCTTTTTGGCAGGGGAGGCAGTGGTGGTTTTGCTGATGCACGGAGAGCCGGGCCGCATTTCCGCACTCAAGGAGTAGATCATCATGCCAAGGTGTTGATCGATTTGGAGGATGCCTTCCATGGTGCCACCCGCACGATCACTCTACGTGCACCTGAACTGGACGCCCAGGGGCATGTGATTACCCATGAGCGCACTTTGAACGTGAGAATCCCAAAAGGGGTCAAACAGGGACAGCAGATCAGGCTGGCGGGACAGGGTTCTCCCGGTGTGGAGGGTGGAAGTGCTGGCGATCTCTATCTGGAGGTGGAATTCAGGCCGCACCCCTTCTACCGCGTTGAAGGACGGGATCTCTATCTGGAACTGCCGGTAGCCCCCTGGGAGGCAGCGCTTGGGGCCAAAGTCAAAACCCCGACTCCAGCGGGGATTATCGATTTGAGGATACCTGCCGGCTCCACCTCGGGGCGCAAGCTGCGGCTGAAAGGACGGGGTATCCCCGGAAAGAATCCTGGTGATTTCTATGCCGTTTTGCGTATTGCGTTGCCGTCTGGGGATACGGAGCGCGCACAAGCCCTTTATCGCAAGATGGAACAGGAACTGGCGTTCAACCCACGCGCCAGATTGGGAGTTTAGCTGAGCATGAGCAAAGATATTCTGACTGGTTTTCTGCTGGATGAAGAGAGCTTCCTGACTCTGGGTGAGCTGAGCCGTGCCTGTATGGTGCATGCCGAATGGATCATTGAACTGGTGGATGAGGGCGTTCTGGAGCCGAGTGGCTGTGATGCCGTCCACTGGCGTTTTTCCGGACTCTGCCTGCATCGGGCGCGTACCGTCAGGCGTCTCCAGCAGGATCTCGGAATTAATATTGCTGGTGCCGCGCTGGCGCTGGATCTGATGGACGAAATTGACGGTTTGCGAGCACGACTGCACTGGCTGGAGCGGGGTTGCTAATGGCCATAGACTCACAAATCTGGCATCAACACGCATTGGCAAATCGCATTCAATCTTTGTTGTTGCTCGTGGCTATGGTGAGCTTTCTGTCTCTGCTGGGCTGGGTGCTATGGGGAGTTGACGGCATCTTCTGGCTGTTGCTACTGGGTTTTGTGTTGTTGTTGTTCAATCCAGTCGCTTCACCCTGGCTGATCATGCGCATGTACCGGGCTACTCGCCTGACGTCGGTTAAGGCGCCAACACTTGATTCAACTTTGAGGGAGCTGGCCCACAGAGCAGGGCTCCACAGGGTTCCTGAGCTTTTCTATGTCCCTAGCCCTATGGTCAATGCCTTTACGGTGGGAAGCCGGAACGAAGCGGTAATCGCGGTGACCGATGGCCTGTTGCGTTCACTGGATACACGGGAGACAGTCGGAGTATTGGCACATGAAGTGAGCCATGTTCGCAATAACGACATGTGGGTGATGGGGATGGCTGATCTGTTCAGCCGTTTGACCAGCCTACTCTCCCTGCTTGGTCAGTTCCTTCTGCTGCTCAACCTGCCACTGATCGTGATGTCGAATGTGAGCATCAACTGGTTCGCTATTCTGTTGCTTATCTTTGCCCCCAATCTGAGCGCGCTGGCCCAGTTGGGGCTCTCTCGTACCCGGGAATATGAGGCGGATCTCAGCGCAGCCCGTCTCACGGGTGATCCAGAAGGGCTGGCCAATGCCCTGGTCAAGATCGAACAGCGCTCCGGTTCTTTGCTTGAACGACTTTTTCTGCCCGGACGGCGCATCCCGGAGCCTTCACTGCTGCGGACCCACCCGCCGACTAAAGAGCGGGTGCGCCGCTTGATGGCACTCAAGCCACCCGTTGTGGAACCTTTATCCTTTATCAGGCGTGAGCGTGGCTTCTTACAAGACGATGCCCCAGTTTATTTAGTGAGTCGAAGGCCGTGATGGCATGTAACAGGTTTGTGGCATTAATGTTTCTGGAGGATTGTATTCATGAAAGATCCTTTTCATATGGCCTGCTCCCATCGCGCGGCGATCAACCGGTAATGGAAGAAGAGTTGGCTGGCGCCGGTGTGACCTTGACCCGGCAACAGCAGGAAATTGTCCTTGTGGCCAGCGTGCCTTAGCCGAGGGGGCCTGGCGCTCCTTGGGAGAGGGAGCGGTTGTCGTATTGGCGGGCGGTGAGGTTATGGAAGCCAGCTGGCAGGTTGGCCCGATTTATCTATCTTCTCCGTCTTGTGAGGCGGGAGACGCGGTTTTCTTCAAAGTGGCGATCTCCTGCCGCAGGGCCTTCAGCCTAGCCGTATAGGCGTCAGCATCCCCATAGTCCACAAATCGCTCAACCAATCGATGGGGGTCTGGAGTGCGTCGTGCATGTTTGATGGGGCACCAGTATTGTTCAGTTCTGGCGGCAATCTCACGGACATACTCGATCAAGCCGCTGCCATAACCACAGTAGATGCAGTTAAGTTTTTGGATGGCGTTGAGATAAGCCAGGTGCTGCCGGTCAATGACCAGGTAATCCCTGCGCACCACGCGTGGAATGCCGTACACACGGAAACAGATATGCTGGTAGAGCGTAGCTATGATGTCCAGCAATACGAAAGGGATGAACACACCATAGATAACAGGTGCAGTGAGCAGATGTCCAAGCCGTGCCGCACGAAGATAGGTCCAAATCCCCACTTTCTGATGGCGTTGCAACGCCCGCATGCCCTGTTCAAATCGGACCCTGCCTTGTTCCAGGGTGTAGTGGAAGAGTTTGCGTTTTTCGTCCAGTAGTTGGTCGATCTCACGTTCCAATTCCGCCTGCAGGGTATGCAGACGGTGGAGGATGTCGTCTATGGGGGAACTGGGCATGAATGATCCTTTGAATGAATGCTCGGTAGGTAATTTAGAGGTCGCATTGTTGTGCTGCACGAAACGCATCGGTCAGATTAATATTGCACAATTATTTTGTGCGTATCATCGATCACGGGCATCGCCTCTAATTCAAACTCCATCATACGATGCAGCACATTATCCAGTTTCTCACCTGGAGCTGCAGAGACAAGGTCCCTCCCCATCAGCTCCCTTGCAATGGCCTCGCCGAAGGGAACAATCGTCGCATCAAAGTGGTCAGGGTACGGAGCAGAGGATTCCATAATAAGCAGCACTTCGCTACGCCCACCTACTTCCATCTTGGAGGACTGAATCGCTACCCCGAAGGGGTTGAGCTGTAGGAGTTGCCCACCAAATTAGGGGAAGAGCCATCTGGAACTTCCGGCTTGTAGCAGAAAATTTGATCTCGAAATTCTGCTCGTCCCGCGTCGTTCAGCGGCTCCTCAATTGTTTTGGAAAAGCTCCTTGGCCAATTCTTGGGTTCGTTCGAACTGATCGGCAAGTTTTTGAAACACGCTCTCCAGCTCGGATTCGTCGAATTCAAGTTTTTTCACTCTGGGGTCTTCTGCTTGAAAATCCTCACCTCGATAGAGTCTGGAAACCATATTGGCGGCGCTGCCAACTAGTGCTGCGGTCTGCCATGATGTGCCGTGGTAACTCTTGTCGCAGTGGTATCTCATGGCATTTGTCAGAACATCGGGTAGAGCCCAGGCCTGGCCCAAGCATCCGCCGACGCTACAGTAGTCATCGCCAACTGTTTGTCTGAGGGCTTGGCGAACGCTGGAGGTTGGATCTGCTTCGTCGAGGCTGAGCGCCTGTGCGGTTTCTTCCGGTATGTTGTCGGCGAGCCACAACAGCCCCAGGCTGTGTAGCAGTCCGGCGGTACGCGCTGTCTGTGGGTCGCATTCGAGTCGTGCTCCGGCCTGTTCGCTGAGTCTGCCGGCCCCTTCGCCAACCAGCATGCAGGTGCACCAGAATCGTTCGGCGTGGAATGCCGGACAGCGTGATGGGCTGAAGGGTGATGAGATAGCGAGCGCGATGCTCAGGCTCCGTACTACCTGTAGTCCAAGTTGCACACAGGCCTGATTCAGGTTGGTGACCGGGCTACGGGGGGATGCCCAGGCGGAGTTGGCGAGGGAGATCAGTCGAGCGGTGATAGTGGGGAAGCGCTCAATCTCATGGGCCAATTCGTGAAATCCAATCTCGTCATCCATGACCACCTTTAGTAGATAGGAGACCCCGGGGGGTAATACCGGAAGTCTGGTGTTTCCACTCAGGCGTTGGTTCAGGGTAGCGTTGTTACATTCCATGTGTAGCCGGTTGTTTGCTGTGATGTGGAGCTATCAGCCTGCTAAAAATGTACTTTGCTGACCAGTGAGGGGATCTGATCGGCTGGTACTGGCGGGCTGAAATAGTAGCCTTGGACTTGGTGACATCCCAGCCCCCGCAAGATCTGAATCTGTTCGAGTGTTTCGGCTCCTTCGGCAACCACCTTGTAACCCAGTGCCTGGGCCATGCCAATAATGGTGCCGACGAGCACAGTGGATTTTGCCTCGTGTTGCAGATCCTTGATAAACAGCCGGTCCACCTTGAGGGTGTCGATCGGCAGCTGTTTCAATACCGCGAGGGAAGAGTAGCCGGTGCCAAAGTCATCAACCGCTACCTTTATCCCGAGTGCATCCAACTGCTGGCAAGTGATGGAATAGTTGTCACCCAGCTGTATAACACTTTCGGTGACTTCGATCTCCAATCGCTTCGGATCAATGCCGGTGGTGTTAAGCACCCGCGTGACCATATTCACGAAGTCGAGATCAGTGAAGTGGATGGCGGAGATGTTGACCGCAACCTGGAGTTGATCGAGAGCATCGTGATGCCAGCTAGCGGCCTGACGGCAGGCGGTTTCTAGAACCCATTCACCGATCTCCTGGATCAGGCCGATCCGCTCGGCGAGGTTGATGAATTCGCTCGGAGGGATGTCACCAAGTTCGGCGTGGTGCCAGCGGATTAGGGCTTCAACGCCGGTGACTTTGCCGCTGCTCAGGGATATCTGTGGCTGATAGTGGAGTGTGAAGTCGTTGTTGTCGACCGCTACCCGTAGCTGCTGCTCAAGGGCGAGGCGTTGGCTGGCCTGAGTGGTCAATTCGGGGATATAGAAGGCATAGCGGTGTTTGCCCGCTTCCTTGGCGGCGTACATGGCGCTGTCCGCCGCTTTGAGCAGTTGCTGCATGTCGCTGCCATCCTTGGGAAACAGAGCAATGCCCAAGCTTGCCATCGGGCGCACTGTCTGGGTGCCGAGCTCGACCGGCTGATGGATCTCTTTTAGACAGCGGTTGGCCACCTCGGCGGCGTCGAACTCATCAGTAATATTGTCGACGATGATGCAGAACTCATCGCCGCCAAAGCGGGCCGCGAAGTCGACATCGCGCAGCGGTTTTTCGAGGCGTTGGCCGATAATGGCGAGGAGTTGGTCTCCCGTCTCATGCCCCATGCTGTCGTTGATATCCTTGAAACCGTCCAGATCGAGGAAAATCAGCGCCAGCTGTTCGTCACGCCGGGTTGCCGCCTTGAGGGTGTCGCTGAAGCGCTGCAGAAAGTGCGCCCGGCTGGCGAGGCCGGTGGTTTTATCGAAGAAGGCGAGTTGGCGGATCTCCTTTTTCCGGCTCTCGTTGATCCTCAGGATTCGGCTCAGAGTATTGACCGAGTCGGCGAGCCGGATCAATTCCTTGCCGCTGGAGATGTGAACCTCACTGGTGAGATCGCCTTGAGCGATCATGTGGAGTCGTTTGTTCAGGGTGTTGATTGGTTTGGAGATCAGCAGATAGATCCAGAAAAGGATCAGGCCGGTTAGCGCAATCAACACTGCGGTACTGAAGAGGCGCATGCTGAGAACATGCAGGTCGATCTGTTGTTGTAGTGGTTGGATGTTCCAGTCGATGAAGATGCGTCCGAAGTGTTCGCCGTCGAACAGGATATCCTCGGCAAAGGCGAGGTGAGTCATAGCGCCGGTATCGCTGATTCGCTGCCAGTGGGCGAGAGTTTCTCTTCGCTCATTCTCCATTGTCAGGGAGAGGATGTTCGGGTCCAGGGTTGCCAACTGGGTGATGATGGTCTCGAGTCGCGCCTGATCTTCGCTGATTACCGCATCGATACTGGTGGCTGAGAGGACGCTCAGGATTCTGTGATTCTGTTCTTCCAGATTTTGCCTGAGATAATCTGTCTCTAGTTGCTCGAACACTATGCCGACGGCATACCCGACCAGCAATATGCTCCCTCCAAGCAACAGCAGGATCTGCCGCCAGATCGGCAATTGGGAGAATGTGAAGTTGTTGCGTGGGTTGACCATGCCCTGTCTGACGGTTTCAACTTGATGCATGGGGTGCTTCTGCTTTCTGCAGGAGAGGCGTCCCCCCGATCTCTAGTACAGCCCTGGAAGGTCTAGCTTGTAACGATTTTTCAGCAACTCCGGCTTCTCTATGCAGTGGGGCTGAGATGAGTGTTTGACCCGGCGGCAAGATCAAAGTGCTATGGAGAAAGGCTGCTCTGGGGGGCTGCTGGTTCGGAATGTGGCGGCTGGTCCTTTTCATGTGTACTAATTCCAATACCCTCTTCGAATCCTTCCAGCAATAAGTATTGGAGACCTGGCTTTGGAATTATCTGAGGTCGCTAAACGCCGATGCGCGGGTTGTGCTTCGGTTCAGGAGTCGCGCAGATCCCCTTCTGCCCCCCCCACTTCATCCTAGTGGATTCTGCCGAAAATGCATCGTTACCCCCATGGGGGGTAATGCCCAGTGCAATCCCCTGTATCGGTGCTGAATTCAGCTCTGAGGGGAAAGGTGATCAGCGGAAAATCTTGCTGGGGCAGATGCAGCGCTCTACTGCATATTTGTGGTGGCCGGTGCAGTGGTTTTCTGAAGATCTTTTGCAACCGGAGTAGTGGGCAGAAAGGGAATCAAAGTTGTGCCGTACCGATGCTGGGAGAATAGTTGACAAAAACATTTGGATTTGACGCGACAAGGTGAATTATACTGGTCGCCATGAATGAAGCTTTGCGCAGAGCTGACGATATGGAACCAGCAGTAGATGTTGAGTCGATGCTGCGTTCGAGTGGTATCTATCCGACGCCTCAGCGGGTCAGCATCGGCGAGCTGTTGTTTGCCCGCAAGCAACATCTAACGGCTGAGCAGATCCATGAGCGGGTCAGTCAGCGTTTCAGGCGGGTCTCCAAGGCGACTGTCTATAACACCCTCGCGCTGTTTGTCTCGAAAGGGCTGCTACGGGAGCTGGTTGCCGATCCGGCACGTACCTTCTACGACAGCAATACCCAGCCTCATCACCACTTTTTCAATATCGATACCGGTGAGCTGAGCGACATCCCAGGCGATCAGCTACTGAATCTTCCAGAAGGCATTCTGCCGGAGGGGACCAAAGTGAAAGCTGTCGATATCGTTGTGCGGGTTTGCAATCGCTAACCCCCTGTAGCCACGACGGCGGGGCGACCTTTATCGGCGATGATCCCCTCTTGCGTGGGCTATCTTACTGCGGCCCCTGACGGAACAGGATCAAGTGTTCCACCTGTATCTTCACCCCAGTCCGCTCGCCCACCCGATAGTCGTTGTGGCTCGGTAGCAGCGAAAGCAGCTCACCCCCCTCCGGCAGCGCCAGAGTATAGAGCGTTTGGGCGCCGCGAAAGGCGCGCTCGATGATGCGGCACCCAAGGCCGGCGCCCGGGGCCAGGGTGATATCGTCCGGGCGTAGCAGCACCTCCACTGCGGCGCCCCTGGGCCAGCCGTAGGCGCGATTGCCCTGGATCTCGCCGAGTGGGGTCTCAACTCGATCGGGTGCGCTCAGCCGGCCTTTGAGAAAACGCCCCTCGCCGATGAAGTCGGCGACAAAACGGTCCGCCGGTTCGTGGTAGAGATTGAACGGGCTGTCCCACTGCAGG
Organism: endosymbiont of Ridgeia piscesae; assembly: GCF_001443665.1. NCBI lineage: Bacteria > Pseudomonadati > Pseudomonadota > Gammaproteobacteria > endosymbiont of Ridgeia piscesae. The sequence continues at coordinate 77,350 of NZ_KQ557117.1, forward strand.
ATCTTGCCCGCCTGCATCACTCCCACCTGTTCGCCCATCACAAACGCCTCATGCTGGTCATGGGTGACGAAGATGGCGGCGGTGCCACGGGCCTTGAGGATATCCCGCACATCAGCGGCAAGTCGTTCGCGCAGCTCCACATCGAGATTGGAGAAAGGCTCGTCGAGCAGCAGCAACGGCGGCTCCGGGGCCATCGCCCGGGCCACCGCAACGCGCTGCTGCTGGCCCCCCGATAGCTCATGGGGAAAACGTTGGCCGTAGCCCTCTAACCCCACCAGCTCCAGCATCTGCTCCACCTTGCGCCGGCGCTCAAAGCGGCTGATGCGCTGCAGGCCGAAGTCGATATTGTTGGCCACGCTGAGGTGAGGGAAAAGTGCGTAGTCCTGAAACACCATGCCGAGCCCGCGCCGCTCCGGCGGCAGCGTGTAACCAGGGCTTGAGACGATCTGACCGTTGAGGCGGATCTCGCCCTGTTTGATCGACTCGAAACCGGCGATGGCGCGCAGCACTGTGGTCTTGCCGCAGCCACTGGGGCCGAGCAGACAGCTCAGCATACCGGCGCTGACGTTGAGTGATAGATCAGTGACCACATCCTGATCAGCGTAGCGGCAGTGAAGGCCTTCGATTTCCAGCAGTTGTGTCATGGCAAGAGGTCAGTGTGGTTGGGTTGAATGGGGATGGCTGGAGCTGCGTACTAGCAGGATCACCGGCAGCAGCCCGGCCAACACCAGGGTTACCGCCGGCAGCGCGGCACGCTCCCACTCGCCTTCGGATGTCATCTCGTAGATGCGTACTGCCAGGGTGTCCCAGCCGTAGGGGCGCAGCAGTAGGGTGGCGGGCATCTCCTTCATTACATCCACCAGCACCAGCAGCAGTGCGGTGAGCAGGCCGGGGCGCAACAGTGGCAGGTAGACCCGGCGCACCACCCCGAGCGCACGACAGCCGAGGTTGTGAGCGGCATCGGAGAGACTCGGTCGGATGCGCTCTAGGCCGCTCTCGATAGGGCCGTGGGCGACTGCCAGAAAACGGGTCAGATAGGCGCTAAGCAGCGCCAGCAGGCTGCCGCCAAAGATCTGCCCAGGGGGGGTGTTATCGAAGATGCGCCAGATTGCGTTGATCAGATTATCCAGGCCGCTAAAGGTCAGCATGATGCCCACCGCCAGCACTGAGCCGGGCAGGGCGTAGCCGAGGGTGGCGATGCGCGCCGAGCTGGCGGTGAGTCGGTTGTCGTGAAAGCGCCGTGCACAGCCGAGCAATAGTGCCGCGATGATGGTGATCAGTGCGGAGATGCCGCCCAGCGCCAGAGTGTGGGCGAGCAGCTCGAAATAACGGGGGTCGAGATCCTGCTGCACCACCTGCCAGGCCCAGATCAGCAGTTGGATCAGCGGCAGCAGAAAGGCGAGACTGAACACCAGTCCCGCTGCTGAACTTGCTACACCGCCCCGCCAGCCCTGCAGGCGGAAGCGCTGTGGCGGGGCGCCGCGACTGGTCTCGTGGTAACGGGCGCGGCCGCGCAGGCGGCGCTCTGCGACCAGCGCCAGGGCGACAAACAGCAACAGCAGCGAGGCGAGCTGGGAGGCGGCCTGTAGGTTGAACAGGCCGAACCAGGCCTTGTAGATGGCGGTGGTGAAGGTGTCATAGTTAAACACCGATACTGTGCCGAAATCGGCCAGGGTCTCCATCAACGCCAGTGAGGTACCGGCGACGATGGCGGGGCGGGCCATCGGCAGGGCCACGCGAAAAAATGCAGCCCGTGGTGTCAGACCGAGGCTGCGCGCCGCCTCCAGGGTGCTGCGCCCCTGGGTGAGAAAGGCGGAGCGGGCCAGCATGTAGACATAGGGATAGAGCACCAGTACCAGCACCACGGTCACCCCGCCGCTGGAGCGCACCTCGGGAAACCAGAAGCCGCCTCGGCCGAATAGCTCCCGCAGCAGCCCCTGCAGGGGGCCGGTGAAGTCGAACAGCCCCAACACCACGAACGCCAGCACATAGGCGGGTACCGCCAGCGGTAGCATCAGCGCCCAGTCGAAGAATCGCCGTCCAGGGAACTCACAGAGGCTGGTGAGCCAAGCCAGCCCGACGCCGAGCAGCAGCACTCCGACTGTGACTCCAGCGAGCAGGATCAGAGTGTTGTACACCAGTTCCGGCAGCACCGTCTCAGCAAGGTGGTGCCAGACCGCGTTCTCTCCCTGCAACCAGCCGGAGAAGATCAGCAGCAGCGGTACTGCGATCAGTGCCGCGAGCGCCAGGCAGCCCAGCTGCCAGCCTGGTAGCCGTACTCCTGAATCAGACAGCCGGGCCGCATGAGTTGACTGAAGATGAGAGGGAGCGGTGGGCATGGCTCAGCGGTAGCCGGCCCGGTCCATCAGCATCACCGCCTTGGCCTGCAACCTTCCTGCCTCAGCAACGTTGAGCGGGTCGCCCTTGAACTCGCCCCAGGTGGTCACCATCGGATCGGGCTGGACTGCCGGATTGACCGGGTACTCCATATTCAGGGCCGCAAATCGGGCCTGGGCCTCGGGGGAGGCGAGCCACTCCAGCAGCTTCACCGCTGCGTCGCGGTGCTTGGCATGACGGGTGACGCCGGCGCCGGAGACGTTAATGTGTACGCCGCTACTCTGCTGGTTGGGCCAGAACAGTGCCAGCTTGATCGATGGATCTTTTTTCTGCAGCCGGCCAAAGTAGTAGGTGTTGACTATGCCCAGGTCACACTGGCCGGCGAGGATTGCCTGCATCGTCTTGGTGTCGTTGGAGAAGGGCGGCGCGGCCAGGTTGGCGACCCAGCCCGCGACGATCTGCTGCGTCTTCTCCTCCCCCAGACGGGCGATCATCATCGCTACCAGCGACTGATTGTAGACTTTCTTCGAGGTGCGCAGACAGAGGCGGCCCTTCCATTTGGGATCGGCTAGCGCCGCATAGCTGCTTAGCTCTCCCGGCTGTATCCGCTCGCTGCTGTAGACGATAGTGCGGGCGCGCACCGAGAGGCCGAACCAGCTGTTGTCGGGGGCGCGCAGATGCTCCGGCACGTTGGCGCTGAGGATCTGCGAGTCGATAGGGGATAGTACACCCTGTTCGGCCGCCTGCCAGAGATTGCCCGCATCCACCGTGATCAGCAGATCCGCCGGGGTGTTGGCCCCCTCCGCCTTTAGCCGCGCCAGCAGCGGTCCGGCTTTGTCGGTGATGTAACGGATCTTTACACCGCTTTTTTGCGTGTAGGCGTCGAACAGCGGCTTGATCAGATGCTCCTTGCGGGCCGAGTAGACGACGATCTCATCGTTGGCCTGGGCGGCGGGCAGCAGCATCAGGGTGGCGAGCAGCAGTAGCATCGGTTGGTGCAGATATTTCATGATCGTCTCGAATGGATGTGCAGGGATGTGAGAGTGGCTGGTTGGGCAGATGGCCTCATCGAGCACCGTCTGCCCAGCGGAAGTTGGTGCCAGATTGCCCAGATGCTGTCCGGCTAGCGCAACAGGGCCTTGCGCATTAACCGCCAACGTCTTGTTCTATGGTTCTCTGAGTGCTGTTTTGCCTGGCGATGGAGTAGCCAGGCGTGGGCTAAGGTGGCAGGTGTTGCAGGGTGGCTGATCTTGCTGGTTGTTTCGGCGTACATTGTTGATCTCACCAAGTGACCTAAAAATAGACCTTGATTTAAATATTATTGCAAATCGTTCGTATTTGCAAGTGAGTCACTCCCACTCTCCTGTTGGTGGGCAAGAAGACGTTATGCCAGTGAAGATGATCCTCGACCAGGGACGGGGGCCGATGCGGATCTACACCGATGAGGTGGAGTCCGCCGCGCTGCAGCAACTAGGCAATATCGTTAGGTTCGACCTCGTGCACCACCATGTGGCGGCGATGCCGGATGTGCAGCTGGGCATTGGCGCCACGGTGGGCGCGGTGATCCCCACCAAGGGGGCGATCATCCCCTTGGTGGGGGTGGATATCGGCTGTGGCCCAGCCCCCCTAGGCTGGCTCAGAACCCCACTGCCAGATGGACGGTAGCGGTTGTCGGCGGTCTCGCTGCTGCTGCCGCCGTCTACAGTGTCGTAGTCTGCGTCGAGGGCCCACTCGAAAGCGAGGGCTGCGGTCCACGGGGCTTTGACAGCTCAAGGGCTAACGCTTCGACCATCGCCGCTGGCCAAATGAATTCTTCGTTAATGCGGGATCTTGCACCTTATCAGGAGCCTGGATATTGGTGAGCCAGTCACGATGAGGCAAGGACCGGCTGGAGAGCCATGCGTGGGAGAACCATACGCATGGTTTGGAGGGCGGGGAAGCTCCCTAACCCTATCGTATTATTACATCAGGGTCTGGGCACGGGACCGGGCAGGTTCTGTGGAATGGTAAAAGGTCCATCTGCCTGTTTGCGGGTTAACGGCAGGATTAGAGGGCCGCGTCTACCGCCCCGTCCTAGGGGCAACAACCGCAGGGTGACATCCTGATAACCATCGCCATTCACATCGGCATAGTCGATGGCAATCACCCGAAAACCGGTGGCCAAGGGATCGGTCTCGCAGTCGAGACCTGTCGATTTGAAGTCGACGCGACCACGGAAAAGGCCGTTTTTAATGCGGCAGGCCTGGAGATCGTCCGCCGGTTTCTCACTGCTGGGCTCGACTCTGGTCAGAATACGGGTGAGGTCGGGTACACCGGGCGGTAGGGGGCGGCAGTTGCCTGAGTCACTCTCTGGATTACAATCGGCCTGAATTGGCAGATCGTGCAGTTTGGCATTCATGAAATCATAACCACTGACAAAGTCATGGGTTGGTGGTCCATTAAACCGGTATAGAAAATTCACATAGTCACAATCCTGTTGCACCTTGCTCCAGATAGTGCGCTCCACGCGATTACACCACTGTTGGGCTCCCTGTCGGAAGGCAGTCTGTGCCGCAGCACAGTCGGCAGGGATACGGAACGGCTTTTTAATATGCCGGCTGATCGGCAGGTTGACTTCATATTCGGTGACCTTTTGGCCGCTGTAGGGTGCACTGAAGTAGAGATCGGCATGGCCGGCCTCGGAAGCGGTAGAGATGGTCATCAGAAGGAGGAGCCAGCAGAGTGGGTGACGCATTGCACGTGCGGTATTAGGTTGTTGGTTTAGAGACTGTTTCATCGAATCACCTTATTGGATTCCATTCTGCCTCTCGTGTTCCGGGCCAGCAACATTTCTATCCCCTCGCTTTGCTGGGACCGTGTCAGTGGATGTTGGTGGATTGATCTTGTCTATGAATGTGACCCAGCGGCAGCTGACATCGGTGGCGAGGTTGTAGAAGAGGCGGCTGCCTATAAACGGATGGAGTAGGGTGACACTGCGGAGGCTGCTCTTCTCCAGAGCCACCGCCTGGGTCTTGCGCGGTTCGTCGGCGAGCAGAGCGATATCACCGAACAATTTGCCGGGGGCAAAATGATTGACGACCAGTCTCTTTTCCGAGTTCTCTCTGCCCGGCATGCTTACCTCCACCGCACCCTGCATTACCAGATACATGGCATGGCTTTTGTCGCCGGGTTTGAACACCTGCTCTCCTGCGGCGTACTCAGTCACGGTGCTGGCGAGGATGAAGCGACGGATTTGCCAGGGCCGCATCTCCCGGAACAGTACACTCTGCGGGATGACCTCCTGACGCAGTTGAGCTGAGAGCAGATCCCACAGGCTGACCAGTCGCAGGGAAGAGATCACCAGTGGCGTGATGACGAAATCGGCGATCAGAGCGGTGGCGATGACCAGTGCGCTCAACAGCCCGAAGAACGCGATGGGCTGAAAATCAGACAGGGTAAAGACCAGGAAGCCGGCAATTAGCGCCACTGAGGTGGAGACCACCGGCAGCGCTTCGTTGGCCAGCGTGGCGTGCATCGCCAATGCCTGATGGCGGGATGAGCGCAGCTCCTGGTTGTAGCGCAGCATGAAGTGGAGGGTATCGTCCACCGCGATGCCGATGGCGATGGCTGCCGCCATGGTGGTACCGATGTTGAGGGGAATGCCGGCAAAACCCATCACGCCGAACAGCACCACCACCGGGAAGGCGTTGGGCAGGGCGGCTAGCAGGCCGACCCGCAGATCGGTGAAGAGCACCGAGATGATCAGCACAAAGAAGAACAGCAGCAGCAAGATCGACTGCAACTGTCCATTGATCATGGATCGGGTGGCTGAGAGGGTGAGTACCGAGGAGCCGGTGATGTGCGCCTGCAGACCGGGATCGAGCTGCTGGTCGATGAATCCCTGCAGGGCATTGACGAAGGACTGCAGTTCGCGGGTCGAGTCGGCGGCGTGCCGGACCAGGATGCGTACCCGACTGTAGTCCTCGGAGACGTAGGCATGCACATGCTTGTGGTCGAGAAAGATCATCAGTTCGTTCACCACATCGTCCGACTCCGGCAACTCGGCCTCATCCAACTCCTGAAAGGCGCGATTGAGGATCGACAGGTAGTTGGCGAATGAGGTGGTAGAGCGGGAGATCCCCTGGCTGTCGATAAACTGCTGTATCTCAACGATCTCCTCCAGATAACGGACCTTGAGGAAGGTGTCCTGGATGCCGGAGTCGAGGATGATGGAGAAGTTCTCAAGCCCGGCCAGATCACTATTCACTGCCTCCACTTGCTGCCGCACGGCCGAATCCCGGCCAAGGCTTTCGATGGTGCTGTGGTTGACCTGGATGGCGGGTACGCCCAGGGCGGCAACCAGGGTGATGGTGAACAGAACCAGCAGAATGAGCCAGCGGTAGCGCTGCAATCCCCGCCAATAGGCGTCTGCCAGCCTGCCCGGCTTGGCCTGGACGAAGCGCGATTTGCCGTCCAGTTGCCAGCGTCCGGCAAGCGACAGTAGGGCAGGGATCAGCATGATGGTGGCGATGAAGTTAAACAACAGCCCGGTGGAGGCGAGGATGCCGAACTGCCAGAGCACCTCGATGCGGCTCAAGCCCACCGAGAGAAAACCGACGTAGGTGGTGACGAAGGTGAGCAGCACCGTGCGCCCCATCTTGCGCGCCATGTGCTGGATGGCGACCTGGGTCGTCATGCCCTGGCGCTGGCCGTGGCGGAACTCGGAGAGCAGGTGGATATCCTCGGTGGAGCCGACAATGATCAGCAGGATCGGCACGATCGATGTCACCACATTGAGGGGGATGCCGCTGAGCCCCATCAAGCCCAGAGTCCAGAGGATGCTGATGCCGGCAGTGAGGATTGGGGTGAGGATATCGACAAACTGGCGCAGCAGCAGAAACAGGGCGATCAGCAGGGCGGCGATGGCGATGGGGAAGAGGTCGGTCTGTTCCTGCTGGATCTGCCGCGTTATGGCGGTGCGTACATAAGGGTAGCCGATGGTGAAAAACTGCGCGTAGTGGCCTGACAGCGGCCTGGTCAGCTGGTCGATCGATGTGGTGATGCGAAGATCATCGAGGCCGCTGACCGCCTCCTTCAGGACGATCGCTGCGGTCATCACTTGGCCGTCATCGGAGAGCAGTACATGTTTGATGAAGGGGTCGGTGAGCGCCTGCTTTTCCAACGTCCTGCCTGCGGTGAGATCCTTCGGCAATTTGGCTAGGTAGGGGTCTTTGTTGAGATAGCCATCGACGCTCTTCAGGTAAGGGACCGAGAACAGGCTCTCCACCCGATCGACGAAAGGCAGCGCCTTGATCGTGCCGATCACCTGTTGCAGAGCCCGCAGCTTTTTCGGCGCCATCAGCTCAGCATCCCGCAGATAGAGCAGCACGATCTTCTCGTCGCCGAACTGTGCGCTGATCTGCTCGTAGTAGTCCCGCTCCGGATCATCGAGCAGCAGCAGCTCCTCCGCCGAGATATGCACCTGAACTTGCTGCAGCTGGGTTGCCGCCAGCAGCGAGAGGATCAGCAGTGTGGCGAGCGCCCACCGGGGATGGTTGGCGCAAAGCATCAGAATACGCTGCATCAGGGTCTTCTGATGTGCCAGCTCAGGTCCGTCGGACGGAGCGGATGGTAGATATCAAAGTGGCAACTCATCTGCTGGAGCATAGGCAAGATGCCTGGCTAATGCGAATATGCGAGGTTCATCAAGGGGCGGAGTCGATTGCGTTGAGATTGTGGGAAAATACAGATCCATTTGCCGCAATTGACTCCGACCCTGAGCTTCATACATCTGAATGTGCGTCTATTGGCGTTCATTTGCGGCATTATGATCTGCTTTGAATCTGGCTGGTGCTGAGAGCGGGGCATTTTTCATGACAAAGAACATCGGTGGCGGGCTGGCTGCCTGGTCGATTCGCCACCCGATCGGGGTGGTGATGATCACCCTGGCGGTGATGGTGCTCGGGGTCTTTGCGTTGGGACGCCTAGGGGTGGATTTACTGCCGCATATCATCTACCCGGATGTGCGGGTGCGGGTGCTCGATCCTGGCGTGCCGGCGAGCATCATGGAGGATCGGGTCACCCGTCAGCTGGAGGAACAGCTGGCGATCACTGAGGATGCGATCCACATCCAGTCGCGCACTAGTGAGGGGCGCAGTGCGGTGGATCTCTCCTTCGCCTATGGCACCGATATCGACCAGGCGCTGCGCGACGCCTCCACTCGCCTCGACCGGGCCAAGCGTTTCCTGCCCGATAGCATTGAAGCGCCGGTAATCTACAAGCGTGACCCCTCGCAGCGGCCGGTGGCGGAGTTTGTGGTCAGCTCCACCCTGCGCGATGCGGTGGAACTGCGCAGCTGGGCCGATTACGACTTGGGCAAGTGGTTTCTGACTCTGCCGGGGGTGGCGGCGGCAGAGGTTGGTGGCGGGCGGGTGCGGCAGATCCAGGTGATCCCCGATCAGATCCGTCTTGCCGGGCTCGATCTGCAGTTGCTTGATCTGGAAGCGGCGCTGCAGGCGGCCAACCAGGACACCCCGGGTGGGCGGCTGATGATGCCTCAGGGAGAGATCAGCGGCCGTACCGCCGGGCGCTTCCGTTCGGTGGAGGAGATCGCCCAACTGCCGTTGCGCACGTTCGGCGCCGACCAGAGCGAAAGCCTGATCTACTTGAGCGAGGTGGCGCAGGTGGTGGATGGGGCAGAGGATGAGACTCTGCGCATTCGTCTCAACCAGCAGCCAGGGGTAAAGCTGTCGATCCAGAAACAGCCCCAGGCGAACACCATCGAGGTGGTCGATGGGGTGCTGGCCAGGCTCGCTGAGCTGGAGCACAAGGGGCTGATCCCGGAGGATATCGAGATCCGCGCGGTGGACGACCAGGCCCGTTACATCCGCCGTGCCCTGAGCAATGCGCTCAACTCGGCGGCGATCGGTGGACTGCTGGCGATGTTGGTGGTCTATCTTTTTCTCGGCAGCCTGCGCCGCACCCTGATCATCGGCAGCGCGATCCCGATTGCGATCCTGGTGACCTTCATCCTGATGTCGTCGGCGGGTTTGACCCTCAACATCATGACCCTGGGCGGCCTGGCGCTGGGCATCGGCATGCTGGTGGACAGCACTATCGTGATGCTGGAGAACATCTACCGCCATCAACGTGAACGGCGGGGGGATGAAACGCTCTCTGTTGCCGAGAGTTCGGGGCGGGCGGCGTCGGAGGTCAACAGCGCCATCGTCGCCGCCACCACCACCAATCTGGCTGCGGTACTGCCGTTTCTGTTTATCGGCGGGCTGGTGGGGCTGCTGTTTCGTGAGCTGATCTTCACTATCTCAGCAGCGATTGTCGCCTCGCTGATGGTTGCCCTGACCCTGGTGCCGGCGCTGGCCGGGCGCATCCCGGCGCGGCGTGAGGCGTTGCTGCGGCGTGGCGTGAACCGGTTCTTCGAAGGCCTGCAGGCGGGATACGGCTGGCTGGTACGACAGCTGCTGAGGGTCCCTTGGCTACTGCCGCTGCTGTTCATCGCCGCGCTGGCGCTGATCTGGCCGCTGCTGAGTCAGGGGCGTCAGGTGTTTCTGCCGAACATGGATGAGGGGCGCATCTATGTCAGCGTGACTGCCGATCGCGGCATTAACCTGCCGAATATGGATCGCATCGTGCGGCGTCTTGAAACCCTGTTCAGCGAGCAGCCGGAGGTGGAGACGATCTTCACCCAGTCGGGCGGCTCGGTGTTTGGCCGCTCCCAGTATCAGGCCGCAAATCGTGCCAGTCTGCAGCTGACGTTGAAGCCGATCCGTCAGCGCGGCATCGACAGCCGCGCCTGGGTCGCGCGTATGAAAAAGGCGGTAAAAAAGTTGCAGCTGCCGGGGGTGCGGCTCTATATGCGGGTGCGGGGGATTCGCGGTATCCGCCTGAATCGGGGCGAGGATGATGTGGATCTGCGTCTGCAGGGCCCGGATCTCGAGACCCTGGCGCGGCTGGCCGAGCAGCTGGTGGTGCGGCTGCGGGAGGTGGAAGGCTTGAGCAACCTGAGCCACTCCAGTGAGGATGTGAGCCAGGAGATCTCAGTGCGGGTCGATCGCGAGCGGGCCGCGCGGTTTGGTCTCAGCGTGGAGGATGTGGGGCGCTATCTGCAGCTCGCCCTCGGCGGGATTAAGGTGACTGAATTCCTGCAAGGGGATCGGAGCGTGGATGTGCGGTTGCGCCTGAGTCGTGACGAGATTGCCAACCCCGCTGATGTGGAGTCGATCATTATCTTCAGTCGTAGCGAGCCGCGGGTGCCGCTGCGGCTTGGTGAACTGGCGCAGATCGAGCTGCTTCCGGCACCCTCGTCGATCCACCGCGATCAACAGCGGCGAGTGGTGGAGATTAGTGCCTCGCTGGGCAAAGGAGTCTCACTCGAGCAGGCGATGCAGTGTGTCGACAAGGCGCTGGAAGGGTTCGAGCTGCCGGCGGGGTACCGTATCTACGACGGTGGTGGTCTGGAGCAGCTGAGGGAGGGACGTGAGATGGGGCAGTTGTTGCTGGGGCTGGCGCTGTTTCTCGTGTTTGTGGTGATGGCGGTGCAGTATGAGTCGCTGCGCAACCCGCTGGTGATTATGTTGAGCGTGCCGTTTGCGTTGATTGGTGTGGTGTTGGGGCTGCAGTGGAGCGAGTTATCGCTCTCGATGCCGGTCTGGCTGGGGTTGATCATGCTGGCGGGGATCGTGGTCAACAACGCGATCGTGCTGGTGGAGTATATTAGCCTGCAGCTGCAGCAGGGGGTGGCGTTGGATGCAGCGATCGTTGAGGCAGCGCGATTGCGGCTGCGGCCGATCCTGATGACCACACTGACCACGGTGGCAGGCATGTTGCCGCTGGCTCTGGCCCTGGGGGAGGGGGCGGAGATGCTGCAGCCGCTGGCGGTGACGATCGTTTCCGGGCTCTCTTTTTCGACCCTGGTGACGCTGCTTTTGATCCCGGCGGTCTATCGATTGATTGGCGCACGGGCTGGTTGATGTTGATTCGCGCCGCATGCGGCGCGAATAGATTGGGTCAGATAAACGCAACCTGGTTGCGACCGTTCTCTTTGGCTTGGTAGAGCGCGTCGTCGACCCGCTTCATCAGGCTGTCGGAGTTGTCATCGGAGAGCAGGCAGGTTACGCCGAAACTGCAGGTCAGCGGCTCGCCGGTTGGGAACTCGTGTGCCTCGATGCGCTGGCGCAGCCGCTCACTGAGGGCCATGCCGTCATGCTTGTTGGTCTCGGGGCAGATGATGAGAAACTCTTCGCCACCCCAGCGTCCCACCTCGTCGTTGCCGCGCAGTCCGTTGCGCAGTTGGCTGGCGACAGCCCGGATCACCTTATCGCCCATCTGATGACCATGTTGGTCGTTGACCGACTTGAAGTGGTCGATGTCGAGCAGTATCACGCAGAGTTCGGTGTTGCTCTTGCGGCTCTGCAGCGCCATCTGTTGCAGGATCAGGTCGATCTTGCGCCGGTTGTAGAGCTGGGTGAGGGCATCAACCTCCGAAAGATGGGCTAGCTCCCGGTTTCGCTGGGCCAGCTCTTTCTGGGTGGCGCGCAGGCGGTCAAGAGTGTAGATCAGCCGCAGGCTGCGTTCCTCCTCCAGTCCCGAGACGATGGCTCGCTCGACAATGCTGCGGTAGCGCTTGGAGATATAACTGGCGAGCAGCACAAAGAAGGCAAGGAAGGCGATGCGCAGCAGGCTGTTGCTGCCACTCACGGAATTGGTGGTGAAGGCCTCAGTGATAGAACCGAGCTGGACGCTGCCGCTACTGATGGTGACGAGGGTGACGAAACTGTAGGCGGCCACGGCAAATGCTCCGGAGGCCAGGGTCAGGCGGGGCGAGAAGCGTAGTGTGGAGAGGCCGATCCAGATGAAGTAGAGCAGAAATGCCTCGGTCTTGAGGGTGCGATAGCCGCCAAACGCGAAGATTACTAGCGAGAGCAGAAGAATATCGGTGGAAATTGAGACATAGCGTAGCCACCAGACCATAGGGCCCTTCTGCAGCTGCAGATGGATCACACCGGCATACAGCAGGTTGATCAGAGAGCCAAACAGGATCATTTGGAAAGAGTGGGCGGGAATCTCCTGACGGATGCCCACAGCTGCCCCGATATAGAGCAGAGTGAGCCAGAGGCGCACTCGGTTGATATAGAGCTCGCTCTTATGCTCTTCCTGCTCGAACGGTATCGGAGCCCGGTGTTGTGATTCCATGCTGCTCATGTGGGCATTATATCCATTCCAATGGACAAATACCCTTTAGGAATCAGATTCTTAGCTAGGGCGTGATCCAGGCTGTCAGCAGCAGTTGATTGCCGGCAGCGGTGAATTAACGATATTTGCGTAGATACCACCATTCGAAGAAACGTTTCAGCCAGTGGAACAGGCGCATGCTCGGCATCACGATATTGTGTTTTTGGGTGCGTGCCACCAGCATGCCGGTAGTTTGGCTGTCGATGATGCAGACCAGTTCCACCTTGAAGGTTTGTGTCGGTTCATGCCCCTTGAATTCAGCGACCAGGTTGGCGGCTGCCGCCTCCGCCTGCAGATCCGCCATGTGTGCCTGTTTTGGCATCCACTCGGGACCGGGGAAGCTGCCGGAGTCACCCGCTACATAGACCTGCGGCATTCCCTCCACCCGGCACTGGAGATCAGCTTTGATCAGCCCGCCAGAGGAGCGTGGCAGTTCGGTGTTGTCGAACCACAGATTGCCGGTCATGCCTGGCATGAAGAGGATCAGATCGGCGTGAAAGGCACCGCCCTCGGTGATCACGTTGGTCGTGGTGAACTGCTTCATCTTCTGCCCCAAGTGGGTCTCGATGTCACGCAGCTTCATCTCGCGCACCAGCCCCTCTACCGCCTTGGGGCCGAGGCGCTGACCGGGGTTTTCGGCTGGAGTGAAGAAGATCAGATTGAATTTGTCGCGGCGTTTCTCCAGGCGCAGCTGACGGTCGATGCCGAACAGGAACTCAAACATCGGGCCGCCGCGCATCGCACTCGGCTCCTTGGGGTTGCCGGCAAAGCCGATAGCGATGGTGCCGCCCTGCATCGCTTTCAGGCGCTCGCGGATCCGCACTGCGGCATCAATGCCCTCGCAGGGGGTGATGGCGTTCTCGATGCCCGGCAGCTTTTTGATAAAGCGGCCGCCTGAGCAGAGGATCAGACCGTCGTTCTCGATCTCGCCATCGCTGGTGATCAGGGTACGACCACCATCCTTCAGGCCGATCGCCTCAGCGGCGTGGTGCTTGACCCGCATGCGCTGGAAGAAGGGGTTGAGGGGGACGATCAGATCTTCCGGCTGACGGATACCGCTGGGAATCCAGATGATCCCCGGTAGGTAGTGAAACTCTGCCTTGGGAGCCACCAGGGTGATCTCCATCTCCATGCCGCTGCTGCGCAGCTTGCGAATAGCGGTGAGGGCGGCAAAACCACTGCCGACGACGGTAACACGCTTCATGCGGGACTCTCCGGGATTGTTGGGATTGCAAGCAGCGGCCCTGTGGAATTGTACCTGGGCCTCGGGTTGACGCAGGGGTGCCTGCAGCCACAGGGATAGTAGCGGCAGTGTGGCTGCCGCTCAACCTGTGGATGATGTTATTCCCTTTGCAAAAGAGAGGTCTTAGAGCCCAACTAGCTCGCCATGCAGTCCCTGAAAATGGGTAATGCTGAGCAGATCTCTGCCACTGACTTTTTCGGGATTATATTCAAGGATGAAGAGGTGAGGGCGATTGTTTTCGTGGTGGACGGAGACTACCCCCTCACGTTCGCGAAATGCAGACTCCAGCTGCTTTTGCCCGTTCTCATCCAGCGTCTCATCGACATGGATGGTGATGTCAGCCAGGTTGATATCCATGATGCTTCTCCCCTTCAGTCAGGACCAACATATGCCGTGCTGCGGCTTCCACTTTTAGAATAGTTCACTGGCGCTGCCGTGGCGGGAGAAGTCGGGTTAGCATAGATATCGATCAAGGCCGGGATTCAGTCCGCAAAAAATGCACATGAACGCGAACAATAATTTCTGACAACGGGCTGAAGTGGCGTAATCAGCTTTACATAACATTCGCGTTTTTTTGCGTCATTTGCGGACTATTATCTTGCGGAGCCTGCTTAGGGAGCCTCCACCACCTTTATTTTGCTGCCGTCACGCAGGTTGAGAAAGCCTTTGATGATGACCTGGTCGCCGGGTTCGATCCCTTGGCTGATCTCGATCCGGCTGGCCAGGTGGAGGCCGCTCTTTACCGTCACCCGCTCTGCCCGTTGCTGGCTATCGACGCGAAACAGATATTCGCCTTGGGTGTCACGCTGCAGTGCGGTGAAGGGGACGCTGAGGCGTTCCTGCTGGGTGCTGCTGAGGGTGACCCGGCAGAGCTGGCCGGGGCGTGCCCCCTTGGGGTTGGGCGTGAGCAGGATCTCCACCCGGCCCATGCGGCTTTTCGGGTCCAGCTCCGGATGGATGCGCAAAATTCTGCCGCTGTGCAGGGTGGGCCCCAGACCGTCGATGCTGACCTGCACCGGGTCGTTGATCTTCAGCTGCGGGATCAGCAGATCGGAGACCAGGATCTCGGTGATCAGGGAGTTGAGGTCGATCAGGGTCAGTAGATGAGTGTGGCGTGGCACCACGTCCCCCGGTTCTACCAGCCGTTGGCTGATGGTGCCGCTGAAGGGGGCCTTGATGACGGTGTGGCTGATGCGGGTTTCGAGCAGGCTTTGCTCCGCCTCGGCTACCTCCAGCTCGGTCTTGGCCCTGGCCAGCTCATCCTCTGAGGTGGCCTTGTGCTGCACCAGACGCTGGATGCGCTTCAGGTTGACCTGGGCCTGGCGGGTGGTGGCGCGGGCCTTGTCCAGTTCGGCCTTGAGCAGGTCATCCTCCAGTCGGGCCAGTAGGCGGCCCTTTTTTACCCGGTCGCCCTCGAACAGGGGCAGTTGGGTGATGCGTCCCTCCTCTTGGTTGAAGATGCGTACCCGCTGCCGTGCCCGCAGCGTGCCGCTGCGCTGCTGGTGGATGGTGCTGGGACGTCTCTCCACCCGTTCGACCACCACCAGGTGGGCGCTGGGTGGGCGCTTCTTCTGCTTTACGCTTGCTGCCTGCTGCCCGCCCGAGAAGGGATTCTGGCAGCCCGACAGCAGTATCGTTGTCAGCAGCAGGAAGCAGAGAGGCTGTCGCTGCAGGCACATGGCGGTGGGGATCAGTTCAGGCTGCTGGGTTGCGGGGTGCCGTTGTCTGGCACATAGGGGGAGTAGTGTTTGATCTTACGACGCAGGTTGCGCTGTACGATCACGCCGAGGATTTTGAATTCGCTGCCCTGCAGGTCGATCTCGGGATAGCCCGGTTTCAGCGCCACCAGGCGTTTTTTGCCTTCGCCTTCCGAGATGTACTGGCGGAACCAGCGTTCGCCATCCACCTCGGCGATGATGTAGGCGCCAGTGGCGCAGACTTCGGCAGGCTCGATGACGATGATGCACTTTTCCGGAAACTCCGGCTCCATGCTGTCGTCCAGCACCTGTAGGGGGTAAAGCTCGTTATAACTACACTCGTTGCTCATCACTCTTCAGCCAGAAAAATTGCCTACATATAACGGGGCTGGCGCGAGGCCAACCCTGGGGATTGAACGGAATTCTGCGCAAAGCCGCCTGATTTCGATAGAATCCCGCTTTTTCACCGACGCATTCTAGCATGTCACACATCATGGCCGACTCCCGGGTCCACAGCGACCGGCGGGACCTCCACAACCTTAGAAATATGCTGCCGTTTCTCTGGGAGTACCGCGGTCGGGCACTGTTCGCCCTGGCCTGCCTGGTGCTGGCGAAGATGGCCAACGTGGGTATCCCGCTGCTGCTGAAAGAGATTGTCGATATCCTGGAGCAGAGTGATAAAGCGATGCTGCTGCTGCCGCTCAGCTTGCTGCTCGCCTACGGCGCGTTGCGCCTCTCCAGTTCGCTGTTCAACGAGTTGCGCGACGCGATCTTCGCGCGGGTGCGCTACCGGGCGATGCGGCGTCTCTCGAACCGGGTGCTGAGCCATCTGCACGAGCTCTCGCTGCGTTTCCACCTGGAGCGCCAGACCGGTGCCATCAGCCGTGATCTGGAGCGCGGCACCCGCTCGGTCAGTTCGATCCTCAACTACATGGTGTTCAGCATCCTGCCGATGTTGGTGGAGTTCTCCCTGGTGGCGGCGATATTGCTGAGCCAGTACGACATCATCTTCTCCCTCGTCACCTTCGGCGCGGTGGCGGTCTACATCGGCTTCACTCTGGCGATCACTGAGTGGCGCATGGAGTTCCGCCACGCCATGAACCGGCTCGACTCCCAGGCAAACACCCAAGCCTTCGACAGTCTGATTAACTACGAGACGGTGAAGTATTTCGGCAACGAACGGCTGGAGCTGGATCGTTTCGACACCACCCTCTCAGAGTGGGAAGAGAATGCGGTGAAGAGCCAGACCTCGATGTCGCTGCTCAACTTCGGTCAGGGCGGCATCATCGCCATCGGTGTCACCCTGATCATGATCCTCGCGGTTGACGGCGTGGTCACAGGAGAGATGAGCATTGGTGATCTGGTGCTGGTCAACGCCTTGCTGCTGCAGCTCTTCATCCCGCTGAATTTTTTGGGCATGGTCTACCGCCAGATCAAATACTCGCTGGCCGACATGGATCTGATCTTCAAGCTGCTGGAGCGTGAACCCGAGATCACCGACGCTCCGGATGCCCGGCCGCTAGTGCCGAAGGGCGGCGAGGTGCGCTTCGAACAGGTCGACTTCTACTACCAGCCGGAGCGGCCGATCCTGCACCAGATCGACTTCACCATCCGCCCAGGCGAGAAACTGGCGGTGGTGGGCCACAGTGGCGCCGGCAAGTCGACCTTGTCGCGGCTGCTGTTCCGCTTCTACGATGTCACCAGTGGGCGGGTGCTGGTGGATGGCCAGGATCTGCGTTCGCTGACCCAGGAGTCGCTACACCAGGCGATTGGCGTGGTGCCTCAGGACAGCGTGCTGTTCAATGAGTCGATCCTCTACAACCTCGCCTATGGCCGCCCCGATGCCAGCCGTGAGGAGATCGAAGAGGCGGCGCGACTGGCCCATATCGCCGAGTTCATCGAGTCGCTGCCCGACGGCTACGACACACGAGTGGGGGAGCGTGGGTTGAAGCTCTCCGGCGGTGAGAAGCAGCGGGTGGCGATTGCCCGGGCGATGCTGAAGCGGCCGCAGATCCTGATTTTCGACGAGGCCACCTCGTCCCTCGACAGCAAGACCGAGCAGGCGATTCAGCAGACCCTCAAAGAGGTGGCGCGCCACCACACGACCCTGGTGATCGCCCACCGCCTCTCCACCGTGGTCGACGCTGACCGTATCCTGGTGATGGACCAGGGCAGGGTGATCGAACAGGGCACCCACCGTGAGTTGCTGGAGCGGCAAGGGCGCTATCAACAGATGTGGTTGCTGCAGCAACAGGAGCGGGAGTCGTGAGCGACTGGCCGCAGATCGATGGCGCCCAGGTCTACCTGGTCGGCGGTGCGGTGCGTGATCAGCTGCTAGAATTGCCGGTTCATGAGCGCGACTGGGTGGTGGTGGGGGGCGATGAGACGAGGATGCTGGCGGCCGGTTTTTGTCGCGCCGACAGCGAGTTCCCGGTGTTCCTCCATCCCGACAGTGGTGAGGAGTTCGCGCTGGCCCGCACCGAGACTAAGACCGGTGCTGGCTACAAGGGGTTTGCGGTGCAGGCCGGTCCCGATGTGACCCTGGAGGCCGATCTGCGACGGCGTGATCTGACCATCAATGCGATGGCGCTGGATCAGCAGGGGCGGCTGATCGATCCCCTCCACGGACGTGATGATCTGGAAAACGGCCGGTTGCGCCATATCAGCGATGCCTTTATCGAAGACCCGGTACGGCTGCTGCGGCTGGCCCGGTTTGCCGCCAAGCTGGGGCGCTGGGGCTTTCGAGTCGCCCACTCCACCCATCGGCTGCTGCAGCAGATGGCGGCCAGTGACGATCTGCTCAGCCTCAAGCCGGAGCGGATCTGGAGGGAGATGGAGAAGTCCCTGGCCGAGCTCCAACCTTGGCGCTTCTTCGAGGTGTTGCAGCGCTGTGGTGCGCTGCAGCGGTTGCTGCCCGAGTTGGACACTGCGCTGGGCTCGCCGGCTGGTCACGCTAAGCAGAGTGAGGCTGATAAGTTTGCTGCGCTGAAGCGGGCCACCGGGATCAGTACGGAGAGCCATGTTCGCTTCGCCGCGCTCTTCTATCCGCTGCTGGGGCCGGGTGGTGATGTGCAGACGCTGGTGCGCCAGCTGCGGGCTGGTCGTGCCTATGCAGATCTGCTGCGGCAACTGCAGCAGGCGGATCGTGGTGGGTTTCTGGCAGCTGCGCCTGAGGCGTTACTCAATACCGTCTCTGGCCTGAAATCGCAACAGCAGCCGCATCGATTGGCGGGCTTCGTGGCGGCGGCCAAGGCGCTCTGGCCTGGGCCGATGCAGCGCCTCGCACCACAGATTGAGCTGGCCTGCCGGGCGCTGGCTGAGGTCGATGCGCGGCAGTTGCAGGCGACAGGCTTGCAGGGAGCGGAGCTGGGCCAGGCGTTACGCCAGCGGCGCCTGCAACGGCTCGAACAGTGGCTGCGGGATGCTGACTTAAACGGTGAGGAATCGTGCTAGCATCTGCGCCATGACGACACTGGAGAGAGATGTGGCCGGCGCTGATCGAGCCCGCCCCGGCAGCCTGACGAGCGACGGCGAACAGTGGCCCAGCCTGCGCATCCTGGTGTCGGGCCACCTACTGCTGCCGGCCTCGGTACTGACACTGGCGCTACTGGCCGCCCTGGTATTGGCGATCCTGCTCTACCTGAATGTCGGTAATGCCAAGCTGAACATGCCGCTGTTGGTGATTGCGGTGTCGCTGGCGGTGGTGATGCTGATCGTCACCATGGAGCGGCTGCGTACCCAGCTGCTGCTACCGCTGTCGCTGCTCGAGGAGACTGTCACCCAGGTCTGCCAGGGCGAGCCGGTGATCACGCCCCATCCGCCGGAGAAGAGCGGGGTGTTGAGCGCGATGGCGCGGGATATCGACAGCCTTAGCGAGGAGTTGACCGATATCTACGAGGATATGCAGGTCAGGGTGGCGCGGCAGACCGCGCGATTGGCGCAGAAGACCACCTCGCTGCAGCTGCTCTATGACGTTTCCGCCAGCATTAACCAGTCGGAGAATGTGGATGAGCTGCTGCTGCAGTTTCTGCGGGTGCTGAAGGGGATGCTCAACGGCCGCTCCGCCACTGTGCATCTGGTGGGGAGTGATGAGCAGGTGCGCCTGGTCGGCAGCCTCGATCAGAATGACCGGCTGATGAGTGAAGAGGCACTGCTGCCGGTGCGGTTCTGCCAGTGCGGCAAGGCGCTGGTGCCGGGGGATATCATCTGCCCTAACGATCCGCGCGAATGTTCACGGCGAAATGGTCGACGTGTTTTTAGTGTGGAGCAGGTGGAACGGGTTTCGGTGCCACTCTGGTACCATGGCGACGTGCTTGGTTTCTACCATATCTATGTGAAGCGCCCCGGCATCTATGATGGCCGTGAGGATGTGCTGGATATCCTCAACACGGTGGGCAGTCACCTCGGCATGGCGGTGGCGAAACACCGTTCCGACAAGGAGGCGCGGCGTCTCTCGGTGGTCGAAGAGCGCACCACCCTGGCCCATGAACTGCATGACTCGCTGGCCCAGACCCTCGCCAGTCTGCGCTTTCAGGTGCGGATGTTGGAGGAGACTCTGGAGAAGCCGGGGCAGATGGGCGAGGCTCAGCAGGAGGTGCAGCGGATTCGCAACGGTCTCGACGAGGCGCATATGGAGCTGCGTGAGCTGATCAACAGCTTTCGCGCCCGGGTCGATCAGGGGGGGTTGCTGGCGGCGCTGGAGAAGTTGGTGGAGCGGTTTCAGCAGGAGACCGGCATCGCGACTTTTTTTCAGCAAGATTGCCGCAAAATCAATATGAACAGCAGTCAGGAGCTGCAGGCGCTGCGCATCGTGCAGGAGTCGCTGGCGAATATCCGCAAACATGCCCAGGCGCATACCGTGCGGGTGCTGGTGCGCTGTCGTGGCAAGGGTGACTACCTGCTGCTGGTGGAGGACGATGGTGTCGGTTTTGAAGAGACTACCTCGGAGGGCAATCCGGGCGAGCATATCGGCCTCTCGATCATGGAGGAGCGGGCGCGCCGGGTCGGTGGGCGACTCAATATTGAAAGTGAGCCGGGGGAGGGCACACGGGTGGAACTAACCATCCATCGTGCCGAGACGACGCCCCGGTCTGTAGAGGTGGATTAGATGCGGGTAATGTTGATCGACGACCATGCGCTGTTTCGCATCGGCCTGCAGGAGCTGCTTGAGCGCCGTGGTATCGAGGTCTATGCGGTGGGGGACTGCCTGCAGGGTGTCGAACTGGTGTTGGAGGAGCGGCCGGATGTGGTGCTGCTCGACATGCGCATGCCAAATATGAACGGCATCGAGATGCTTAAGCAGTTGCGTCAGAGCGAGGCGAATATGCCGATTGCGATGCTCACCACCAGCCGCGAGGAGAAGGATGTGATCGACTCGCTGCAGAATGGTGCCCAGGGGTATCTGCTCAAGGATATGGAGCCGGACGAATTGATCGATGCCCTACAGGAGATCGTTCAGGGCAACTCGGTGGTCGCAAAAGAGCTGACCAGCATCTTGGCGAAAGCTGTACAGGGGGGTGAGCAGAGCCAGGAGAAGGAGAGTCACCACTCTCTGGCGGATCTGACGCCACGGGAACGGGAAATCCTCTGCCATCTGGCGGAGGGACAGAGCAACAAGGTGATCGCACGCAATCTGGGGATCTCCGATGGCACTGTGAAGCTGCATGTGAAGGCGATCCTGCGCAAACTCGACGTGCACTCCCGGGTGGAGGCGGCGGTGATCGCGGTGGAGCAGAATTTCTGTCTGCGTGGCTGAGGCTGTGAATTATCATGGCGGCGCAGTGGCGGCTGCGGCCAAATGGCCCTGTTCGTTTTGTAGTAGCTAAGGAGCCTCTGAACGAATCCTGGTCTCGCATCTTGGGTCCGGAATCCCAATCTGCTTCGCCCAGATCCATTCAGAAGCTCCCTAACGAGTCCGAGAAGAATCTAATGAAAAAATTTCTGCAACTGATCAGCGATTGTCTCACCGATGTGGGAGAGATCATGCCCTGGGATCTGGAAGAGCGACTGCAGGCTAACCCGGAGTTGTTGGTGGTCGATGTGCGTGAGCCCTACGAGTACGATGCGATGCATATTGAGGGCTCGCTCTGCGTCCCCCGCGGCATCCTCGAATCGGCCTGTGAATGGGATTATGAGGAGACCATCCCGGAGCTGGTGCGGGCGCGTCAGCGTGAGGTGGTGGTGGTTTGCCGCTCCGGTTATCGTAGCGTGCTGGCAGCCTTCTCCTTGATGGTGTTGGGCTATGAGAATGTGGTCTCGTTGAAGACCGGTCTGCGCGGCTGGAACGACTATGAACAGCCCCTGCTGGATGTGGCGGGCGAGCCGGTTGATATCGAGGCGGCGGATGACTATTTCACCTCAAGGGTGAGAGAGGATCAGCTCAGCCCAAAGTAGCTCTTTTGAGCGCCGGCGTAGAAGCGAGTTGGAAACTTGCAGGGGCGCAGCTTGTGCGCCCCTGAGCTTCTCAGAAGTCGATTGGCGAGGTGGCACCCTGTTCTGAGCGCGGTGGAGCCTGATACCAGGAGAGCTTCTCCTGCAGCTCCACCACCCGGCCGACAATGATCAGGGTCGGCGGCTTCGGTTGTTCCCGTTCCACGATCTCCAGGATGTTGGCCAGGGTGCCGGTGAAGACCCGTTGTTTATGGGTGGTGCCCTGCTGCACCAGGGCAATCGGCATATCCGCTGGCACCCCGTGGGCCTGTAGCTGTTCACGGATTACCGGTAGTCCCATCAGTCCCATATAGAAGACCACCGTCTGGTGCGGTTGCGCGAGCATCTCCCAGTTGAGGTTGATGCTGCCATCCTTCAGATGGCCGGTGACAAAGGTGACCGACTGGGCATAGTCGCGATGGGTCAGGGGGATGCCGGCGTAGGAGGCGCAACCAGCCGCCGCGGTGACGCCGGGCACCACCTGGAACGGCACTCCCTCGGCGGCCAGGGTGTCGATCTCCTCTCCTCCGCGGCCAAAGATGAACGGGTCACCGCCCTTCAATCGCACCACCCGCTTGCCCTGTTTTGCCAGTTTCGCCAGCAGCTTGTTGATCTCCTCCTGGCGCATGGCGTGTCTGTCCCGCTCCTTGCCGACATAGACCCGTTCCGCGTCCTGACGGGTCATCTCCAGGATCGGTTGCGCCACCAGCCGGTCAAACACCACCACATCCGCCTGCTGCATCAGGCGCAGGGCGCGGAAGGTGAGCAGGTCAGGGTCACCTGGGCCAGCTCCAACCAGATAGACTTCACCCATCTCGTCGCTAGGTCGGGCCTTTTCGAGCGCCTGCTCTAACAGATGTTCGGCCTCGTCGGCATGTCCGGAGAAGACCCGTTCCGCGACGCCGCCCTGCAGTGCTCGCTCCCAGAAGATGCGGCGGTCGCTAGGCTTGTGGAAGGTCGTTTTGACTTGATCGCGAAACTGGCTGCAGAAGGCCGCCAGGCGACCGTAGCCGGCCGGGATCAGTGATTCAAGCCGGGAGCGAATTAGGCGTGCCAGTACCGGCGAGGCGCCGCCGGTGGAGATCGCTGCGACTACCGGCGAACGGTCGATCACCGAGGGCATGATAAAGCGGCACAGCTCGGGCTGGTCGACCACATTGACTGGGATGCGCTGTGCCTCAGCCAACTCGGCGATCTGGCGGTTGACGTCGGGGTCATCCGTGGCGGCGATTACCAGGCGGCATTCATCGATGTCCGCCGGCTCGAACTCTCGCGCACGGTGAGTGATGGCGCCGTCTGCGGCGAGAGATTCCAGGTTTGCGGTGAGTTGGGGGGAGACCACGGCTACCTTGGCACTGGATTTAAGCAGTGCAGAAACCTTGCGTTCAGCGACCTGGCCGCCACCAGCGATCAGGCAGGGTTGTTCGCGGATATCGATAAAAATTGGGAAAAAGTCCATAAATACAACCGATTGTTTTGTTGGTCAGGAAGATGACAGATGGCGTTCGTTCGGCTTGGTTGTGCGGTGCAAGGTCGCAGTGTGCAGTAGCCCGTGTCGCTGGGGGGTTGAAATATGCAGAAACATTAATATACTAATGCGCTCGGTTATTCAATAGGATTTTTATTGTGATAGTTCAGGAAATCGATGCTTCCGATCTGCAGACCCGTCTTTCCAATGGTGAAGAACTCCAGTTGCTCGATATTCGCAGTGCTGGTGAGGTAGCGCAAGGCATGTTGCCGAACTCAGAGCATATGGCAATGCATCTGATCCCAATAAAGATCAATGACATCCCCAAGGATAAGGATGTTGTTCTTTACTGTCACAGCGGCGCTCGCTCCCATCATGCCTGCGCCTATCTTGCCCAGCAGGGCTTTACCAACGTCATTAACCTGCGCGGCGGCATCCTGGGATGGGCCCGTTCAGGTTATGAGATCGCTGCCCGTATGGCGGGCTGATCGAGGCGGATATCGCCATCTGACAGGAGGTTGGGCGGAGTCGGGAGACGCTTTTTTTCTTGCGTTTCATTAGCGCTTCGCATATAAACTAGCTCCCGTTATTTCATACATTTCGAATAGAATCATATTCTGGAGGTCCTACCATGGCTGACTTCGATCAAGAACTGGATGCAAGCGGACTGAACTGCCCTCTGCCGATCCTGCGTGCAAAAAAGGCCCTGGCCGGTATGGAAGCCGGTAAAGTGCTGCACATCATCGCTACCGACCCGGGTTCTGTGAAGGACTTCGAGGCCTTCTCCAACCAGACTGGTAATGAGCTGATGGAATCCAAGGAAGTCGGCGGCAAGTTCGAGTTCCTGATCAAGAAGTCCTGACCTCTCGATCACCATCCAGATACTCCATAACGAGGAGAGACATCGATGGACGAAAAGAAGTTAGCCATCATTGCGACCAAGGGTTCCTTGGACTGGGCCTACCCGCCCTTCATCCTGGCCTCGACCGCATCCGCCCTCGGTTACGATACTGAGATCTTCTTTACCTTCTACGGTCTGCAGCTTCTGAAGAAGGATCTGCAGCTGGAAGTCACCCCGCTCGGCAATCCCGGTATGCCGATGCCGATGGGTATGGACAAATGGTTCCCAGTACTGGGTCTGACACTGCCCGGTATGCAGGGCATGATGACCAGCATGATGAAAAAGAAGATGGCAGACAAGGGTGTTGCCAGTCTGGAAGAGCTGCGTGAGCTCTGCCAAGAGGCCGAGGTGAGGCTGATCGCCTGCCAGATGACTGTTGATCTGTTCGAGCTTGATACCGCTGAGTTTATCGATGGTGTCGAGTACGCTGGCGCGGCGCGATTCTTTGAGTTTGCCGGCGAAAGCGATGTCTGCCTCTACATCTGATCCGTTGTTTTGAGCAGCCCAAGCGCCGTCCCCACAAGGGGCGGCGCTTTTTTTTTATGGATGAAGAAACCCGGGCAGCAGCCCGGGCCGTGGTCTGAAGATGATCTACATGAAGACGCGGTTGATGCTGATGCCAAACAGGTGTACATCGGAATCGTAGGTGCCGTTAACCACGCTGGTGCCGTTCAATTCGGTTCCGGTTGGGGCGGGCTGGTTGAGAGTGCGCTCGTCGAATTTCACATACATATAACCAACATCGAGCGACCAATCGTTGTCAAAATTGTGTCCCACACCAACACTGAACAGGTGGCGGTCCGCATCGGGTACCCGTACGCTAAAACGCTCATCGCCCTGTGGGGTCTCGTCGAAGGTATAGCCGGCACGCAGCTGGGTTGCCTGGGTGAGATCATAGGTACCGCCGATGCGATAGGCGTTGACGTCTTTCCATTTGTTCTCGCTGGTCATCAGGGTGGTGCTATAGGTGCTGTCCTTGACGATGGTGGCGTCGAAAGAGCTCCAGCCGGTACGCGTGAAATCGAATTCCAGCGCCAGCTTTTTGGTGGTCTGGTGGCGGATGCCTAGCTGCAGTCTTGATGGCATCTCCAGACTGGTATTGGCGTCCGAGTTGCCGGTTGGGGACTGGATTTGACCATCGACCGGGATATCGGAGGAGGTGTGGTAACTGCCGCCAAAACTCCAGTCGCCGGCGACATAGAGTCCACTCAAGTGGAAACCGACGCCCCTGCCGTCGCCCTCTAGCGTGACATCGGGGAAGCTGGCACCGTCGTTTACCTTGCTGTTGAAGATCACCTTCTTCAGCCAGTAGAGGTCAACGCCTGCGGCGAGACTAGCATTGTCGTTGAGTTTGTAGGCGAGGGCCGGGCTGAAATCGACGATTTCAAGCTTGGAACGGGTCGGCATCGAGGTTCCAGGAGCATAACCGCCTGGGTTTTGCGCAGACTGGATGAAGGTCGAGCTAGACCAATCGGTCTCCAGCCCGAACGGGGCGTTGACGGCCAGGCCGATACTCCAGTTTTCTGTCAGGGTATGGTGTGCGCTGATCGAGGGCACTGCCACCAGGCCATTGCCATCACTGTCGAAGGTTCCGTTGCCGGTGGTGACACTGAGGCCGGGTTTGATCAGTAGGGCGCCGAAGCTGACAGAGCTGCCTTCATGAAAGGCCATGGCGGACGGATTGTAGGGCAGGGCACCCAACTCCTTGTGATTGGCGACCATCGCGTTGGATGTGGCAAGACCGGCTACGCTGAGCTCGGGAACCGCAAATCCAGATGCCGCTACTTGTTGTGCCGAGAAGGCTGCTGTCACTCCGCAGGTAATTGACAGTACCTTGATTTTAAAAGATTTATTCTTGCTCATGGGTCTCTCCGCCCTTGCTCTGATGGTAGTCCTCCTGCCTGCAGATTCTGCAGGACCCGCATGAGGCTAAGAGATTCCAGAGAAAAATTCCATAGGTGGAAGAAAAAACCTTATATTCAAGTTGAATATTGCAGGAGGCGTAGGTGCCGATGTAGGTGCGGCGTGTAGCCACGAATGATCCTGAGGATTCCCTCATGATCTCCTTTGCTCATGAGTCGTTTGTCTGCTTTGGCGTACATCTGACTAACCTTGTTTTGCTTGGTCCAGCCAAGCACCTCTAAAAAAGGTGGGCCACCTTCTTTTCCTATCAAGGCTAAAGATTCATATTCTTTGTGCCGAGACACATGGAAGCGCTGAATGAATTATGGATGATAGCCTTGTGGCCAAAACTCCACAGCTGCTTCGTTTGTGCCCCAAAGGTATTTTTTGTAGGCATAAGCTTGGCGATAGATCAGCCATTACACCGCACAGGGGTGTGCAAGTGTTGTGGTGACAGGATGTTGTTGAGCAACCCTGCGATTTCCACCTTGCATCGAAAAAGCTGGCCTCACAATCCCACTCGCCCAGATTCATGCAGAGGCTCCTTAGTGATTATTGGTATGAAAGCATTCGATAGCTCGGTTCGGGAAAACGCGCATGAACAGAAAACCCAGAACTGCCACCCACTCATCCATACCGACGGATGATTTGCTCGAAAAAATCCTTTGTGAGGGCGTCGCTGATATCCTGACATCTGTCGGTGAGGGTATTGTGATACTGGATCGGTCAGGCGTGGTGAATTATTGCAATCCCGCCGCTCTTGAGCTTCTTGATTACTCACAAGAGGAAGTGTTGGGCTTGGTGTTTCACGATGTCGTACATAACAAGGGCGGGGAGGATTCAGCGCACGACATAGCAGACTGTCCCATCCTCTCCACAACCCATCGTGCTGAGGAGTACCAATCCGAAAGTGAGGTGTTTCTGGCGAAGGAAAACAACGCTATACCCGTACGGATCACCGCCAGAGCAGTCGTTCATGGGGGGGTGATGGTCGGCAGCGTGATCTCTTTCCATGATATCTCTGTCCGTAAAGAGGTTGAACGCAAGTTGCGGGACAGTGAGGAGCGCTTCGAACTTGCTGTCCAGGCTGCCAATGAGGGCATCTGGGACTGGAACATCCGCACCGGTAAGGTTTACATATCTCCACGCTGGAAGATGATGCTTGGCTTTGAGGCTCACGAACTGGAAAACAGTCTCGAGACCTGGACATCCAGGGTTCATCCGGAGGATCTCTCCCAGGCGATGATGGATCTAGAGGACTACCTAGACGGTAAGCGGCCTGAGTATGAAGAGACTATCCGGGTCATGCACCACGACGGGAGTTACCGTTGGCATCGCAACCGCTGGATCGCCATTCGTGACGAAAGTGGCATGGCAGTGCGCATTGTTGGCACCTGTAGTGATGTCACCGAAGACGTGTGTCTGCGTGAGAAACTGGAACATGCCCTTGAGAGAGCCGAAGCCGCCAACCTGGCGAAAAGCGAATTTCTTGCCAATATGAGCCACGAAATCCGCACGCCCCTGACCGCCATCATCGGCTTTGCCGAGTCGACATTTGAGAGTGGGCAGAGCATGGAAGAGCGGATAGAGTCGATTGGCGCCATCATTGCCAACGGCCAGCACCTGCGGGTGCTGATCGACGATATCCTGGACCTCTCGAAGATTGAGGCCGACCGTCTTGAGATTGAAGAGATCGAGATCAATCTTATTGGCCAGCTGACAAAGTTTGTCAGTAGCATCAAGGCCCAGGTGGAGCAAAGAAATCTTGGCTTCGGTATCCACTACGTACCACCTTTGCCCTCCACGATTCTCACCGATCCCACCCGGCTGCGACAGATTCTCTACAATCTCTGTAACAATGCGATGAAGTTCACCGAGCATGGTGATCTACGTGTGATCATCAGTTGCGATGTCCCTTCTAGAAAACTGCTAGTGACCGTTTTCGACTCGGGCATCGGTATGACTCAGGAACAGGTCGAACGTATCTTCGAGCCTTTTGTACAGGCTGATTCCACGGTGGCTCGGCGCTTCGGCGGAACGGGCCTGGGACTCAATATCTCGCGCCGCTTGGCGCATCGTCTTGGCGGTGATATTCAGGTGCTTAGCCACCCTGGTACCGGCAGTGTGTTTGTACTGACTATCGATACTGGCCACATTGATGAAGACAAGTTGCTCTATGAATTCAGAGACCTTCCCCAGGAAGATGAGAGAACAGGAAGCAGTCGGCGGCCGCCCAGTGTCCAGGGCAAAATTTTGCTGGCTGAGGATAACCTTTACAACCAGCGTCTCATCTCACTTTATGTCCGTAAGACGGGGGCCGAACTCGCGATTGCCGAGAATGGCGAACAGGCAGTTGAGATGGCGTTAAGGGAGACCTTCGATCTAATTCTTATGGATCTTCAGATGCCTATCATGGGGGGATTGGATGCCACCCGCATGTTGCGTCAGACGCTCTATCCTGGACCTATCGTTGCGCTAACCGCACATTCCATGATTGGCGACCGTAGCAATGCCCTGGAAGCTGGCTGTACGGACTTTCTTAGCAAGCCCGTTGATTGGCCGGCATTGTATGAAGTGATAGGTAAATATCTTCCGGAAGATGACGGCAATCCATCATTTGCACTGCCTGGCAGCCTACCCGACATGGGCGACACAGAATTTACCGAGCTGGTAGAGAAGTTCATAATAGAGCTTCCCGGCAATATTGAACAGTTGATTGCACACAGTGGCAAGGGTGAATGGGACGAGGTCCGGGCGCTGGCCCACCAGCTGAAGGGTGTTGCTGGTGGGTTCGGTTTTTCGGGTATTACCCAGCTTGCCGGTGATATTGAATTCCAAACCACGAGACAGTCTACCCAGGAGGCTGTTTATCTGATTCAGAATCTGCAAGAACTAGTCATGGATCTTATTAACAAGCACTTGCACAATCGAGAGAATGATGAATCTTAAACGTTTGCATGATGCACTGCTGAGTTTTGGAAAACCCCTCTCACAGCCAATATATTGTAATAAAGGTCAATTGCTCGCCAATACGGGCATGGTGATAGACGACGAGGAGCTTTATCGTGAACTGCTCGACTTCGGCTATGTCGTAGCCGAAGATGAGGAGAAAGATGACACTCAGGCCGAACAGAGTGTGACCTCCGCTATGGACTACGGGGTACTTATCGCCGATGACACGCCATTGATGCTCGACACGCTGGAGAATCATCTGAAGGCGATCGGTTTCATACGCATCCTACGGGCCAACGATGGTGAGATCGCAATGGCGAAGGTTGGGCGCTATCGCCCAGAAGTGGTGTTCCTCGATATCGATATGCCGAGAAGAAATGGCTTGGAGGCTCTGGAAATCCTCAGAGAGGAGTTTCCGGATCTATTTATCTGTATGCTTAGCGCTCACAGTTCGCTGGACAATGTACGCACCGCTCTGAGTAAAGGTGCCTCCGGATTTCTTGTCAAACCCTATCAGCGGACGCGGTTGGAACATATCCTTAATCAATTTTTGTCCACCCAAAACGCGGCCCTCGAGATAGCCTGAACCCCATAATCCGACAGCCTCCTAGCCGTGGGTCAGACCAGATCGACCGCTGATGCTCTAAAAGCGTCCAGTGCGGCATCCTGAAACATCGCTCAGGGCAAGCCTTTGATAGTCTCTCGATAGAAGTGCGGAGCGAAAGCAGGCGCCATCAGTGGTGGCGCCTGCGCAAGATTCTATCGTAGATCTGTACCCACATATGTTGAGACTGTATCTCGAAATGTTGGATTTGCAGGGGGGGGGAATGAGGCTGCAGTTAGCCGCGGCAGGATGCTGGGGAGAGGGTAGGTTGGATGTGAATTAGCATTCACTCATAGACTCAATTTGTGATATAAGGTGATTTTATCTATACCCATAAAAGCATTTTTGCGGGATTTATATGGCTGATCGCAGACTTCAGGTTTTTCACACAGTTGCGCGTTTGCTGAGCTTCACCAAGGCAGCCGAAACACTCCACATGACTCAGCCGGCGGTCACCTTCCAGGTGCGTCAACTCGAGGAACATTTCAACACCCGTCTGTTTGATCGTACCCACAACCGGATCAGCCTCACCGAGGCGGGTGAGCGGGTGTTTGAATATGCCGATCGTATCTTCGATCTCTATGCCGATATGGAAAACTCGGTGCGCGAGATGACTGGCGAGATCCGCGGCGCGCTGACCATCGGTGCTAGCACCACCATCGCAGAGTATATGTTGCCGGCACTGCTCGGTAATTTTGGTCATCGCTACCCGGAAGTGACGATTCACCTGCGGGTATCCAACTCCGACGGGATCGTCTCGATGGTGGAGAACAACTCCATCGACCTGGGGGTGGTGGAGGCGCCGGTCGGTAACAAAAATCTGGTGGTTGAGGTCTGCCGTAAGGATCAGCTGGTGGCGATTGTGCCGCCGAGCCATGTGCTGGCCGAGCGCAACTCGGTTGGTTTCAAGGAGTTGATCGAGTATCCGTTCATCTGTCGAGAAGAGGGTTCGGGCACTCGCGAGGTGATCAACGAATATATGTGCCACCAGCTGGGTAACTGTAACAATGGCCTGACTATCGCCATGGAGCTGGGCAGCCCGGAATCGGTGAAAGGTGCGGTCGAGGCCGGTATGGGGGTCTCGGTGGTGTCGCGTGCCTCGATTCAAAAGGAGCTGAAGCTGGATACGCTGCGTGCGATCCCGCTCGATCCGCCGCTGGAGCGCCCCTTCTCTTTTGTGCACCAGAAACAGAAGTTTCGTCTGCGGGTGATGGAAGAGTTGCTCGATTTTGCCCGCGCTTACTGTGAACAGCACCAGAGCGAACTTGCATGATGATGCCCTCTCCTGCAGCGGGCAGGCCGCAAAATGCACAACAGCGGCATCTGCTCAAGTTGTTCAACGAACTGGATGAGGCGGGCCGCCGCAGTCTGCTCGACTATGCCGAGTTTCTGCAGACGCGTACGAGTCAGGAGACGATGGCGGAGCCCGAGCCTGAGCCACTGCTCGAACCCAAGCTGATCCCCCGGCCTGAGAATGAGTCGGTGGTGAAAGCGATCAAGCGTCTTTCCGCCAGTTTTTCGATGCTGCCACGGGAGGCGCTGTTCAATGAGACATCCTCGCTGATGATGGCGCATGTCATGCAGGGGCGCTCCGCGCCGGATGTGATTGATGAACTGGAAGCGCTGTTCGAAGCGCACTATCAGAAGTATCGCCAAGGCGGCTAGTATTCGTCGTTTTGGCTGGGAGATCTGGTATGCAGGCCATTACCAACTGGTTCAAACGCTACTTTTCTGACCCGCAGGTTGTCTTTCTGACGCTGCTGCTGCTGTTGGTGTTTGGTGTGGT
Organism: endosymbiont of Ridgeia piscesae; assembly: GCF_001443665.1. Lineage (NCBI taxonomy): Bacteria > Pseudomonadati > Pseudomonadota > Gammaproteobacteria > endosymbiont of Ridgeia piscesae. The sequence continues at coordinate 108,896 of NZ_KQ557117.1, forward strand.
TCTCACCATGGGCGACATGCTGGCGCCAGTGCTGGCAAGTCTAGTGATCGCCTATCTGCTGGAAGGCGTGGTGAGTCAGTTCGAACGGCGCGCCTGGCCGCGGTTTCCAGCGGTGATCCTGGTGTTTATCTGCTTTCTGCTGTTTGTGGCGCTGATCCTGCTCGGCCTGATGCCATTGCTGTCGCGTCAGGTGACCGAGCTGATCCAGCAGTTTCCGGCGATGCTCTCTTCGGGACAGCAGGTTCTGCTGCAGTTGCCGGAGCGCTATCCTGAGATTCTCTCCGAGGCGCAGATCAAGCAGATCATCAGCGGCATCCATGCGGAGATCGGCGCCTTCGGGCAGCAGGTGCTCTCCTGGTCGTTGGCCTCGGTGGTGAGTCTCATCACCCTGGCGGTCTATCTGATCCTGATGCCGCTGCTGGTGTTTTTCTTTCTCAAAGACAAGTCATTGATTCTGGGCTGGATCAACCAGTTTTTCCCGAAGCATCGTCGCTTTGCTGATACCGTCTGGTCGGATGTGGATCGGCAGATCGGTAACTATGTGCGCGGCAAATTCTGGGAGATCATCATCGTCTGGGCGGCGAGCTTCGTGGTGTTTTCCCTGATGGGGCTCAACTATGCGCTGCTGCTGGCGGTGATGGTGGGGTTGTCGGTGATTATCCCCTACATCGGGGCGGCAGTAGTCACCTTCCCTGTGCTCTTCGTGGCCTGGTTTCAGTGGGGTTGGTCGGCCGATTTTGCCTGGCTCACCGCCGCCTACTTCATCATCCAGGCGCTCGACGGTAACGTGCTGGTGCCGCTGCTCTTCTCTGAGGTGGTCAACCTCCATCCGGTGGCGATTATCGTGGCGATCCTGGTGTTCGGCGGCTTCTGGGGCTTCTGGGGGGTGTTTTTCGCGATACCGCTGGCGACCCTGGTGCAGGCGGTGCTGGTGGCCTGGCCGCGTCAGCCGGCGGGTTAGAGTTGGCCGCAGGGCAGTGGCGCTGTCCTGCGGCCTCAGATGCGATCAACTATTTGTTGGTATTCATTCCGATCAGCGGATAGATCGGGCACCAGTTGATCAGCGCGGTGAACAGAGGCACGATGCCGATGGCGCCCCACCAGTTGATCGGGTCACTCAGGACAAAGCCCCATACCAGCAGTGCGATACCTACGATAAGGCGCAGAATGCGGTCGATACCGCCAACGTTTTTGGTCATGGTTTGATCTCCGGGTTTGCGTTGCGTCGGACAGTGAGGGGATGCATCGATCGAAACGAATCCACTGCACCCCCAATGTGCTGCCCATCATAAACACAGAGGTGGGCAAACTATGTGACTTAGTCACATTGATAAGGTCACTGTTCTTGTGCCTTTTCTTCCAGGGCTTTCAAATCGCTGAGATCGATGTGACCACGGCTGGCGTGGATCATGCCGCGACTCTCGAACTCTTTGAGGATGCGGCTGACCACTTCGCGGGAGGTGCCGAGATCAGAGGCGATCTCCTGGTGTGTCAGGTGGATCTGTCGGCTGTTGCCGGAGGTGGCGCGCTTTAGCAGCAGCGAGGCGATGCGTCGGTCGACCCGCTGGAAGGCGATGGCTTCGATGATGCTGATGACATCTCCAAGACGCTCAGAGACCAGGCCAAATAGGTAGGCGCGCCAAGGTGGATAACGCTCCATCCACTGCTGGATTTCGGCGGCGGGGATGACCACCGCCTTCAGCGCCTCCTCGCAGACGGCAAACGCTGGGAAGGGGCGCTGGCTGATGATACAGGAGGCGGTGAGAATACAGCTCTCCCCCGGGCCGACCCGGTAGAGGGTGATCTCGCGGCCATTCTCACCGAGCTTGAAGACCCGGGCGGTGCCGTTTAGCACCAGTGCCAGATGCGAGCACTGCATACCCTCCTGGCAGATCGGTTGTTGTGGGTCCAGCCGCACCAGATTGCTGTGGGCCAAGAAGTGGCGCATCAGCTCATCCTCAGGCTCAGGCAGAAACGGGAAGCGCTGACGGATCTGCGCAATGGTTTGTGGGTCTGAGATCATCCCGTCTGGCTCCCCTGCTTAGGCAGAGAAGAAATCGGACTGCACCAGATCAGCATGTTGCTCCCAGGTTTTCGGGATGCGTGAGGGGTTGTCGATGCGGGGTAGGATAATCTTGATCTGACGTTTCTGAAGCTGACCGGTGATTGCGTCAATCTTGTCCTGCTTCGCTTTGACCAGTCGTTTCGAGAGGCGCACGCAGTCGGGTTTGAGAAAGCCCAGTACCTTGAAGGCGGTTTCGTTGCCGATAAAGCGTGACAGGATCACATTGATGCCCATCTCTTGCAGGCTGCGGATGTAGCTTTTTGCCTGTTTCAGATTGGCGGCCAGATCGGCCAGATCGAACTCGATAAAGATGCCAGTACCCACCAGCTGTCTGAGGCGCAGCTGCTCACGAATCCAGCTGAGGTTCGACGTATCCTGGACCGACTCCATCGACTGATGGATGATCAGCGCTGTCGGTCGCCCTTGCTGGCGGCGCTGGTCGAGTACCGACAGGGCGTGTTCCAGCAACCAGCGGTCGATCTTTTGGAACAGGCCGGTGCGCTGGGCAACCAGGTTGATGCGGGCGGTGGGGATCGATTCTCCGTGGCTGCCCATCAGTCGGGGGATCAGCTCATGGAACTCTAGGTTACCCCCCTGGGTATCGCTGTAGGGGAGGAAGAGCAGCTGGATCGAGTTCTCCTCCAGCGAGTGGCTGATGTGTGAAAACAGCGCCTCATCGGAAGAGTCTTCATCCAGCGGCTCCTCTTTAACCGAAAACTGCACTACCTGGTTGATGCCGGTGGCACGGGCAGAGGAGGCCGCGTTGGCGCTGCGCGAGAGCATCTCGCTGGCGGTGAAGAGCGAATCGTCTAACTGGCAGAGGCCGACATTGGGGATGATTCGGTGTTCGCGGCCGCCAATGACAAAGCGGTGTGATGCGATCTGTTCACGGATTTGCTCGGCGAGCGCATTCAGGTTGTTGATGTGGGGGCGCTGGGCCAGTACCACGATGGTCCGTTCGTCATAGCGGGCGGCGATATCCTGGGGTTCGATGCTGCCAGAAACCATGCTGCCGATCTGCCGCAGTAGGTCATCCGCATCCTGGCCGTTGGCGCTGCCGCCGCCTCTTCTGCGGATATCGAGCTCCAGGTAGATCACGCCGAGTCCGGCTGATGAGGGGTCGGACTTGAGCAGCAGGCTGTCGAGATGCTCATAGAAGTGCCGGCGGGTTGACAACCCGGTCAGCGGGTCGCGCGAATTGACCGGTTTCTGGGTCTGCTGCAGCATCCGTGAGCGCTGGATGCGATTGATTACGGTGGTGATCAGAAAGCGCGGCCGGATCGGTTTGGCGATGAAATCGTCGCCGCCGACGCTGAGGGCGTCCAACTGCTTTTCGGTATTCTGCTCACCCGAGAGAAACACGATCGGGGTACCGATAAACTGCGGCTGTTCGCGGATGATGCTGGTCAGCTCGATGCCGTCGGCATCGGGCATGTAGAGGTCCATCAGGATCAGGTCGGGGCGGTATTGGTCGAGGGCCTCGAGGATCTTGAGTGGTTCGGTGACGATCAGCGAGTCGATGCCCGATTTGCGTAACACTGCACTGGCGAAATCGGCCTGCGCTGGATCGTCTTCGACGATCAGCACCCGGTAGCTGGGGCCCTCGTCTGGTTCGGTCATGGTGTGGATTCTGTCCGCCAGTTCGGAGATGTCGTAGGGCGGTACAAAATAGCCCTCGGCACCGGCGCGCATCGCCTGCAGGCGTAGCTCCAGCTCCTTGGCGCGGGACAGAAACAGCAGCTTGGGCACTGGCTTCTGCTGCTTCTTCAGCTGCTCGAAGGCATCGGTGATGCTCTTCAAGGCCGGCAGATGCACGGTATCGATGAGCAGCAGCTGCGGCACCCGTTTTTCCATCTCGGCAAGCAGGTCGTCGGCCCGGCTGTAGGTCAGCACGATGCACTTTTTTGCCTCCAGCGCGGCCACCAGTCCGGGGGCGATCTCCTCGGTGTGACGCAGATAGTAGATGGCCTCATCGGTGGGCTGACTTGGAATGGCGAGGTTGAAGTGGCGTGCGCAGACGGTGCTGAGCGCCTGCTGCAGGCGGGCCATCTGTTGATCCAGCTCCGCCAGCTCTGTTTCGTTGGGACGTAGGCCTGAGTCGACAAACTGACCCAATTCGGTCTCCAGGGAGAAGACCTCCTGGCTGATTTCGAGCAGACCGAAGCGACCTGAGGCACCGGTCAGGTCCTGGATCTGGTGGTAGAGGCGAGCGCAGAGAATCGGATCCCAGTGCGCGTCGAGCGCTTGCCAGGATTTATCAATCGCCGCAAGCCGTTCCGGAAGATGGCCCAGAAATATCTGCTTGAGCTCTTCGGTTTTGCTTGTCTGGGGCTGTCTGCTGTCCTGCATATCTTATAAGGTGACGGGCGTTGGTTTTAGCCTGCTGCTAGAGACGTGATAAAACAATGCAGTTTCACTCAAATCGGTGAGACAAGTCCAGCCAGCTTCTAACTCTGATGAAAAGAAGAATTAATCGACTTTTTGGGAAAAATGGAGCCATTCCAGGTAGCTAGGGTAGTAATTTAAAGAATATGCTACTTTTAGTCGGGAGCCCTATTTGTGGATGTGTTAACAGTTGCCGGCTTGTGCGAGTGACGGAAAGTTGTGCGGAAGTCCAATGGAATCTGAGAACCGGGAAGAGATAAACGTAAAGTCGGAGCAGGTGCGGTTGCTCTATGCCAGGGGCATGGTGCTGTTGCCGATCAACCTACTGGTGTTTGCCGCGCTCGCCTGGCTCAAGACTCCCTGGGAGACGGACTGGGGTATGGTCTGGAGCGTCGGCCTGGCGCTGCTTCTGCTGGGGGTGTTTGGGCTGGTAGCGATGGGGCGTAGGATCCCTCCTGCACAGCTGGAGCGTTGGCGTTATCCATTTATTGGTGGGCTGCTGCTGATCGGGCTGCTGTGGTCGGCAGCGTTGCTCCAACTGATGATAGAGCCGTTTACCTCGGCAGAGTTGTGGAGTTTTTCGCTGATCGGTGTGGTGGTGCTGTTTTCCGCCATGCTGGTGAGTATGGATGGGCTTGCCAGCGCCACCTTTCTGTTGGCAGTACTGCTGCCGCTGTTTGCTGGCATGCTGCTGACGCCGCTGGCGCTGCCGGAAGGCGGCTGGATTGGTCTGATCGTCTACGTCTGTTCCCTGGTTGTGCTGGTGATCTGGTCTGTGCTGAACCAACAGCGCCTGCTGTTATTTGCGGCCAACCGCTCGCTGCTGCGCGAGCGTATGCTCCAGGCCGAGGGGCAGCTCTCTGAACTTACCAATCGCTTGAGCATGGAGAACGATCAGCGTCGAGACGTAGAGCGGGAACTGTCGCTGGCGAAGGAGGCGGCGGAGACGGCGAATATGGCGAAAACAGAGTTCCTCGCCACCATGAGCCACGAGATCCGCACGCCGTTGAATGGCATCCTGCCGATCCTGGAGATGTTGCGCGAGACCAAACTCAGCGCCGAGCAACGTCAGTTTGTGATGACCGCGCTCAACTCCACCCAACTGCTGCTGAGTATCATCAACGACATCCTCGATTTCTCAAAGGTGGAGGCCGGCAAGCTGGAGCTGGAGTTCATCGAGCTGAATGTGCGTGAGCTGGTGGAACAGGTGACCTCGCTGATGACTAATGCCGCCGATCGGCGTGGCCTGAAACTCAAGCACAAGGTGGCGCCCGAGGTGCCGCGTTCCGCCCGTGGTGATCCGATCCGGCTACGCCAGATCCTTACCAACCTGGTGAGTAACGCGGTCAAGTTCACCGAGAAGGGGGGGATCTCAGTAGAGATCTCGTTGCGCCACGCCAGCCGCACCGAGGTAGAGCTACTGTTTGCGGTGCGCGACACCGGTATTGGTATGTCGGAGAAGCACGTCAACCGGCTGTTTCGCCCCTTCTCTCAGGCCGATGCCTCAACCACCCGAAAACATGGTGGCACCGGTCTGGGGCTGGCGATCTGCAAGCGTCTGACCGAACTGATGGGTGGGCGCATCGGCGTCAAGTCGGTTCGCGGCAAGGGCTCGCTATTCTGGTTCGTGGTACCGCTGCGAAAATCCCTTGAGGAGGTGCCTTCGGCGCGGCGGGATCTGCAGGGGGTGCGTGCGCTGATTCTGGGTGGCGATGCAGAGGAGACCGACCAGATTGCCCACCACATGCTCGACTGGGGCATGGTGGTGGAGCAGTCGGGCGATCACTACGATGCGATCAACAAGCTGAAGGCCTCCGCCACCCTAGGCGAGAGCTGGATGTACGAGCTGGTGGTTATCGATGTGCGCGGGCTGGTGCCGAACGTGATCCAGCTGATCGAGGATATCCGCGCCCTGCCACATATGTCGGGTGTCGAGTTCCTGATTCTCAGTGGCGATGGCGCCGAGGGGAAAAAACTGAAGAAGATGGGCGTCGATGTGCTGCTGGCGCCGTTCCGGCGGATCGAGATCGAGCGCCGCGTGAAGCGTATCTTCGATGTGCAAGAGGGTTACGGCGGTTCCCACTCGCTACCGGATGACCTGATCCCGCGCATGCCGGATGAGACCTTTACCTGGGATGATAATCAGGCAGCCAAGAATATTCTCTCGAGGAACAAGGATGGAGAAAAGCAGACCGTCCAGCATACGCCGCTGGTCGGTCATGTGCTGGTGGTGGAGGACAACCCGGTCAACATGGCGGTGGTGAAGAAGATGCTGCAGAGAGCTGGCCTGACGCCGGTCACGGCGATGGACGGTGCAGAGGCACTGAAGATGGTCGGCGAAGAGAATTTTGACGTGGTATTGATGGATTGCCAGATGCCGCGCATGGATGGCTACGAATCCACCGAGGCGATCCGCAATCGCGAGGAGATGAATGGCCTGTCGCGCTTGCCGATCATTGCGATGACTGCCAACGCCATGGCCGGTGACCGGGAACGCTGTTTGGCGGCGGGCATGGACGACTATCTGGCGAAGCCGGTGAAACCGTCAGCACTGGAGAACATGCTGCGTCAGTGGTTGCCGATGCGAGAGGTGCTGGAGGAGGATGACGATTTCGATGGCCTCTCCTCTGGAGATTCGGAGCTGGAGTTCGATTCCCGGGAGCTGGGTCGGGAGGTACGGAACATGGTCTCGGAGGGGCAGAGTGTGATCGACCTGGGTGTGGTCGAAGAGCTGGTGGAGATCATGGATGCCGACTTCATAGCGGTGCTTAACAGCTATCTGGAGAATGCCCCAATCCTGATGCAGGGGATCGCCGATGCGGTGGCGGCAGAGGATCTGGAGGCCCTGGTGGGCCCCGCCCACTCGCTCAAGTCGAGTAGTGCGAATGTGGGGGCGATAGAGCTCTCGACGCTGGCGAAGGAGCTCGAGTTTATGGGGCGCCAAGGGGAAGGTAGCGATCTGGACGAAAAGCACCGGCGCATCGAGGAGGTCTATTCTCTCTCGGAGAAAGAGTTACAGGCGATCGTCGAGCGCGGCTCGGTGATCTGAACCCTGTGCCTCTCAGAGGCTCTCCGAGGCAAAGTCGGCGAGGCGTGAGCGCTCTCCCCTGAGCAGGGTGATGTGGCCGCTGTGGGGCCAGTCTTTGAAACGGTCCACTACGTAGGTCAGACCGGAGGAGGTCTCGGTCAGGTAGGGAGTGTCGATCTGCGCCACGTTGCCGAGGCAGACGATCTTGGTGCCGGGGCCGGCGCGGGTGATCAGGGTCTTTATCTGCTTCGGTGTCAGGTTCTGCGCCTCGTCGAGGATGATGTATTTGTTGAGAAAGGTGCGCCCGCGCATGAAGTTGAGCGAGTGGATGCGGATCCGTGAGCGCAGCAGATCCTCGGTAGCGGCGCGCCCCCAGTCGCCGCCCTCAGTCTGGGTTAGCACCTCCAGGTTATCCATCAGGGCACCCATCCAGGGGGTCATCTTCTCCTCCTCGGTGCCTGGCAGAAAGCCGATATCCTCGCCCACCGGTACTGTTACCCGGGTCATGATGATCTCGCGGTAGAGATTCTGGTCGAGGGTCTGCGCCAGTCCGGCGGCCAGGGTCAGCAGGGTCTTGCCGGTGCCGGCAGTGCCCAGCAGGGAGACAAAGTCGATCTCTGGGTCGAGCAGCATGTTGAGGGCAAAGTTCTGCTCCCGGTTGCGCGCATTGATGCCCCACACCGAGTGTTTCTGGGCACGGTAGTCGTTGACCAGCTCGATGATCGCTTCCTCCCCCTCCTTGCGGCGCACAATCGCCTCGAAGCCGTGGTCGCAGTCGAGGAACAGACACTGGCTCGGGTACCAGGCTGCCACATCGGGGCCGGCGACGCGGTAGAAGGTGCGTCCCTCCTCTTGCCAAGCCTCCACCTCTTTGGTGTGGTGGTCCCAGAAGTCGTCGGGCAGCTGTGCCTCGCCACTGTAGAGCAGGCTGACATCATCCAGCACTTGGTCGTTGGAGTAATCCTCCGCCGGGACCCCCAGGGCAGCAGCCTTGATGCGCATGTTGATGTCTTTGGAGACCAGGATCACGGTGCAGTCGGGATGCTCCTCCTGCAGCGCCAGGGTGGTGATCAGGATGGTGTTATCGGCGCTGGTATCGGGCAACGCCAGGGGGTGGTCGCTAAGCAGTTGGCGGGTCTGGAAGAAGAGTTTGCCAGTGACGCCAACGGTGGCGTTGCCACTCAGCTCCAGGTTGTTCAGCGGCAGCCCACTGGTGATCTGCGCGTGGCTGGCATCGGTTAGCAGCTCGTCGAGAAAGCGGCTGGTCTGGCGCACATTGCGCGCCACTTCCGACATGCCGCGTTTGTTGCGGTCGAGCTCCTCCAGTACTGTCATCGGCAGAAAGATGTCGTGCTCCTGAAAGCGAAAGAGAGCGCTTGGATCGTGCATCAGCACGTTGGTGTCAAGCACAAAGATGCAGGGTTTTTGGCGGCTGGTTTTTATCATTGGGATGGCCCGCTAGGTTGTTGGCTCTCTCGGTTTAAGTTGCGGCGCGCATTGCCTTTATCGCTTTGAGCACCTCTTCGGCGTGCCCCTTGACCTTAACTTTGCGCCACTCTTGTCGTAGCACCCCCTGCTCGTCGATCAGGAAGGTGCTGCGCTCGATGCCTCTGACTTGTTTGCCGTACATATTCTTCAGCTTGATTACGTCGAACAGGTTGCAGAGTGCCTCCTCCTTGTCGGAGATCAGCTCGAATGGGAACTGCTGCTTCGCCTTGAAGTTTTCCTGCGCCTTGAGGCCGTCCCGGGAGGCGCCGAGGATTACCGTGGATTGGCGACGGAACTTGTTGATCAGGGCGCTGAAGTCGCGTCCCTCGGTGGTGCAGCCGGGGGTGCTCGCCTTGGGATAGAAGTAGAGCAGTAGCGGCTTGCCTCGATAGGCGGAGAGCCGGCTTTGCTGGTTGCCGGTGAGCAGCAGCTCAATGTCGGGGATAGGCTGGCCGATTTCCATGCTCATGATGTTTGCTCCTAGGCTCCTTTGATCGGCTCCAGTACGCCGTCCAGGTTGAGGCTGTCGCAGTAGTCCATGAAATCGTCACGCAGCGTGGCGATGTGCAGGTTGGCGGGAATGCCAACGCTCATGGTGACAGAGAACATCGGCGTGCCGGTGTGAGCGGCGGCGTAGCTGCTGGTGACCATGTCTTCAATATTGATCTGGCGTTCCGAGAAAAACTCCGCCAGCTGGTGCACGATGCCGGGGTGGTCCATGGCAACCACCTCCACTGCATAGGGCAGCTGATTGCTGGATGGGGCGCGTTCCTTGGTGCGCTTGGCGATGATGGTCAGGCCGAGGCGCTTTTCGATCTCTGGCAGGGCGCTCTCCAGCTTGGCCAGGGTGTTCCACTGGCCCTCCACCATCAACAGGATTGCGAACTCGCCGCCGAGCACTGTCATACGACTGTCGACGATGTTGCACTCACCTTCCAGAATGGTTTTAGACAACTCGTTGACGATGCCCGGCCGGTCCCGGCCGAGGGCGGAAATCACCAGAAAGCTACTGGGTGCAGGCATGGATTAACCCTTAACAGTGTATTGATGTAATGGAGCCTGCTGGCAATTGCTCCGACAGGCTGCTGGCAGTCTATCACCCTACATCAGTCGTCGGGTATCTCCACCGAGCGCAGCTGTTCCGCTGCTAGCTCCGGGCTGACGGTGCTGACAAACAGTCCGGAGCCCAGCTCGAAGCCGGTCGGGATGCTGGTGCGCGGGCAGATTTCCAGGTGCCAGTGGTAGCTGTCGCTGCAGCCGTCGAACTCCTCACCATGGGGTTGGGAGTGGAGGAAGAAGTTGTACTGCACGCCGCCCACCACCTTGTCGAGGCGTGCCATGGTGCGTTTCAGCACGCGCGCGAAGTCGCTCAGATCGTCGCGGTTTGCCTTGAGGAAGTCGGACTGGTGTTTCAGCGGCAGGATGTGGATCTCCCACTCGAAGCGGCTGGCGAAAGGCTTGATCGCGACGAAGTGTTCACCGCGCTCGATCACATACTGGCCGACGTTGACCTTGCGCCGGATCTGGCCTGAGTCGCGGTCGTAGATGGTGGCCTCGTAGGTCAGTGCCTCGTCGATCAGCGAGCAGAAGACGCACTGGCCGTACTTCTTGAAATATTCGCGGCTGTGGTGCACCTCATTCTGCACGTTTTCCGGGACCACCGGGGTGGCGATGATCTGACTGTGGGTGTGCGGGATGCTGGCCCCCGCCGCTGGACCGAAGTTTTTGAACACCAGCACATACTTGAGCCGGCTATCAGAATTGTATAGCTCGGCCATGCGCTCTTGGTAGGTGTAGAAGAGGTTGGTGAGGTGTTCACGGGTCATCTCGTGCAACGCGATACCGTGGTTGGGATTGTCGATCACCACCTCGTGGCGGCCATAGCCGTCGATCACCTGCTGCAGGCCAAACGCGATATTGCTCTGCGGCTTGTCGTCGCCCAGTACCGGGTAGAGGTTGGGCACAATGCGCATCTGCCACTCCTTCTCATCCGGGTAGGCTTTGATCGCCGGCGGGGTCTTCTCCTCGTTGCCGCGGCAGAAGGGGCAGGTCTCGACGTGTGCGCGGCTCTCGCGCTGCACCATCTCCTCCGCTTTTTTGGGCCGCATGCCGCGGGCGGTTGCCACCAGCACCGACTCGGTCGGTACGATGGGGTTGATTCTGATCTCTCTGATAAACTGATTCTCTTCGGACATTCTCGGGTCTCCACTGCATACCCAGGCTGAGCTGAATTTTAATGAATCCGGCCCCGATCCAGTGGGGCTTGACGCGCTTGCTTGAACTATCTAACGGAAATCTGTGACAGGAACAAGTGTTATTCGGATGACTTGTCAGGCTCGCAAACAGCGCGCTACCATAGCGCGGTTTAATCCGCTGAAAAAGGTTGGGGAAGATGTTCCGTGGCAGCATGGTGGCGTTGATCACGCCCATGAACGAAGACGGCTCAGTGAACGAAGAGTCGCTGCAGCATCTGATCGAATTCCATATCGAGCAGGGCACCGATGCGATCGTCGCGGTGGGCACCACCGGCGAGTCGGCTACTCTCGACGAACCGGAGCACTGCGCGCTGATCCGTCAGGTGGTTGAGCAGGTCGCTGGTCGAATCCCGGTTATCGCCGGTACCGGCGCCAACTCCACTCGTGAGGCGATCAGTCTGACCCACTGCGCGAAACAGGCGGGTGCCGATGCCTGCCTGCTGGTCACCCCCTACTACAATAAGCCGACCCAGGAGGGTCTCTATCTGCACCACAAGGCCGTGGCGGAGGCGGTGGAGATCCCGCAGATCCTCTATAATGTGCCCGGTCGCACCGCCTGCGACATGCTGCCCAAGACCATCGCACGTTTGGCTGAGCTGCCCAACATCGTCGGGGTGAAAGAAGCGACCGGGGATCTCGGTCGGTTGAGCCGTATCCGCGAGCTGTGTGGGGAGGGTTTCGAAGTTTACAGTGGCGACGACGCTACCGGCTGCGAGTTCATGCTGCAGGGTGGCAACGGGGTTATCTCGGTCACCACCAACGTGGCGCCGCGGCAGATGAGCCAGATGTGTAAGGCGGCGCTGGCCGGAGATCGCGACGCCGCTGAGCAGCTCGACCGCCAGTTGGCGGGTCTGCACCAGGCGCTGTTTGTCGAGTCCAACCCAATCCCGGTCAAATGGGCCATGCACCACCTGGGCCTTGCGCCCGAAGGTATACGGCTGCCTCTCACCTGGTTGTCGGAGGGACAGCAGCCCGCTCTGCTCGCCGCGATGCAACAGGCGGGCGTCTGCTGAGTCCGGCAGAAGAACTTGTCGCCGCCCTTGAAGCGGCGCAGCACTTATAATTAACCTGATCAAACGCTATGTCTCTCATCTTCTCCCGGCTCTCTGTTCTCCTGCTTCCTCTCGTGCTGCTGTCCGGCTGTAGTTCTGTCGGTGAGGTGGTCACGGACAAGAAGACCGAATACCGCAACCAGCGCCAGATGACCGAGGATCTGGAGATCCCGCCAGATCTGAGTCGCTCGGGGATCAACGACGCCATGACCATCCCCGGTGTCAGCACCTCCTATTCGGAGTTTGCCGAACGTCGGGAGGGAAGCTCGCTCAACAGCGTAAAACTGGCCGGCAATCAGGTGTTGCCTGGCGTGGAAGGGATCAAGGTAATGCGCGATGGCGACCAGCACTGGCTGCTGATCGACTCCCCAGCGGATGAGGTCTGGCCGCTGGCGGTGGAGTTCTGGCGCCAGGCCGGCCTGCTGCTGGTGGAGCAGGATCCCACTGTCGGCATCATGCAGACCGACTGGCTGGAGAGTCGCGCCGATATCAAACAGGGATTTCTTACCGAGCTGTTTCGCAAGGCGTTCGACAGTGTCTACTCGTCGGCCACTCGTGATCAGTTCCGGGTGCGCATCGAGCCGGGCGAGCAGGCGGGTACCACAGAGCTCTATCTGACCCATCGGGGCATGGAGGAGCATCTGAAAGAGAACCCCGGCGGTGACTCTGATACCACCTTTTGGACGCCGCGTCCCAGCGAGCCGGGCATCGAGGTGGAGATGTTGCGCCGGATGATGATCTTCATGGGCGCCGAGCAGCAGGCCACCGAGCGGATGCTGGCGCAGCCGCAGCAGCGCAAGATGCGTTCCCAGATGGTGAAGCGCGATGGCTATGCTGCGCTGCGCATCAACGAGGGTTTTGCTCGCGCCTGGCGTCTGGTGGGTATGGCGCTCGACCGGGTCGGTTTTGCGGTAGAGGATCGCAACCGCTCGGAAGGGATCTATTTTGTGCGCTACAATGACCCGGACAAGGCTGCTGGCCAGGAGAAGGGCTTCTTCTCCAAGCTTGCCTTCTGGACAGACGACGAGCAGATCGACACCAATAATCAGTACCGGGTCAGACTGGATCAGCAGGCTGAGGTGACTCTGGTCAGCGTGGAGAATGAGGCGGGTCAGCCCGAGTCTTCCACCACTTCGCAACGCATCCTGACTCTGCTGCACGAGCAGATTCGCTAGATCGTGATACAGGAATAGCGCGTTGCGCTTCGCCTCCCTCGGCAGCGGCAGTCGCGGCAACGCCCTGTTGGTCGATAGCGGTGGCGTGCGGGTTCTGCTGGACTGCGGTTTCCCCGCAACGGAGGTTGAACGCCGTCTGCAGCGTCTGGGGGTGGAGGCCGGGAGTATCGATGCCATCATCGTTACCCATGAGCATGGTGACCATCTGCGTGGGGTTGGACCGCTTGCCCGCCGCCATGAGATCCCAGTCTGGATGACGGAAGGCACCCGCAGCCTGGCTCAGGCACGCTGTGGTGAACTGCCGGAGGTGCATGCCATTGACAGCCACTGCAGCCGCTTTTGCATCGGCGATCTCAGCATCGAACCCTTCCCGATACCGCACGATGCCCGGGAGCCTTGCCAGTTTGTGTTCCAGAAAGGGGGGCTCCGCCTTGGGGTGGTGACCGATGCCGGCTGTATCACGCCACATATCGAGGAGCGTATCGCCGCCTGCGATGCGCTGGTGCTGGAGTTCAATCACGATACCGAGATGCTGGCCAACGGTCCCTATCCCGCCTCGTTGCAGGCGCGGGTTGGGGGCAATCTGGGCCATCTCAACAATGAGCAGTCGGCGGCGCTGCTGAGAAAACTCGATTGCGGGCGCATTCGCCATCTGTTGTTGGCCCATCTGAGTGAAAAAAATAACACGCCCGAGCAGGTGACTGCCGCCGTGGCGCGCAGTGCGGAGACTCTACTCGAGCGTGCTGTGGTTGCACGGCAGTCTGAGGTGGCTGGTTGGTTTGATCTCGAAGGCTAGCCTTATTTGTTATATTAATTCATTCTAAATTATTGAAAATCCTTTGATTTTCAGTTGGTTGAGTGTATTGTTTCGGCTGTTTTGATTTAATAGTGGCCCCACAAAAATATAGGGGGCTTTCCAGGTAGTAGCCGCCGCTTGACGGCGGACCATGACGAATACAAGACCAAAGAGGTCAGAGGAGTTTTCTATGGCACATGTTGTAGTGTTGGGTGCCGGGACCGGTGGTATGCCGTGCGCTTATGAGTTGCGTGCTGAATTGGGCCGGGAACATGAGGTGACGATGATCAACGAACGGGAGTACTTCCAGTTCGTACCCTCTAATCCCTGGTTGGCAGTCGGCTGGCGAGACCGTTCCCACATCACCTTCGATATTCGCCCCCACCTGGAGCGCAAGGGGATCAACTTCATTGCCAAGCGGG